>JBATIW010000393.1:0-11673 GCA_049668005.1 Maribacter sp. | reverse complement strand
ATATATGACCGTGCAGATTCGGCTATTGCAATTACTCCAGCTAGTCAGTATGATTGGGAAGGCATATTTGATGATGCCCAATGGTTACACTTGAGTGGTATAACCCCGGCGCTATCCAAAAACGCTGCCGAAGCCACACTTGTTGCAGCAAAAAAAGCAAAAGCGGCAGGGGTATCCGTATCGATTGATTTAAACTTTAGGGGAAAACTATGGCAATGGGATTCGAAGTATTCGGCCCGCGAATTGGCTCAAAAAACAATGCGGGGCATTTTACCATTTATTGATGTGGTTGTAGGGAATGAGGAGGACTGCCATGATGTATTGGGCATTCAGGCAGGTGATACCGATGTGAATACAGGAACTCTGGATACTTCCCGTTATCCAGGCGTTGCACGACAAGTTGCAGCGCAATTTCCGAATGTGGGTAAAGTAGCGATTACGCTTCGCGAAAGCATTTCGGCCAGCCACAATAATTGGGGAGCCATGCTTTACGATGTTGCGACCGACACGCCTTCCTTTGCACCCTTGGATGAAAAAGGCAATTACAATCCTTATCAAATAATGAATATTGTTGACCGTGTTGGGGGTGGTGATGCTTTTGCAGGCGGATTGATCTTCGCCCTAACAACGCCCGAATTAAGCCCACTGCAAACAGCCTTGAACTATGCGATTGCCGCCTCCTGCCTAAAGCATTCCATAAAAGGAGACTTTAACTATTCCACGCGAGCAGAAGTTGAGCGATTAATGGGTGGTAATGCATCGGGAAGGGTTGTGCGATAACAAAAATAAATGACCCTTTTGATGAATATTCATAGACTTGAAACTAAGTAAGGTTGAAATAAAACGGCACACTGAACTTTCTATTCATCCCTGTTGCCAGATGGCAGCAACGATCATAAAGGTAAGCGCACTATAAGACTCAGCCTATCAATGCCCGTGTTTCTTTCAGAAGTTTCTTCGTTTTCAGAGTATTGGAAAAAGGTGCGGCTACCTTAATGCATTCTTCGGACATTTTTGTTTTCCAGTCTTCTTTAATCGCCTTGATAACGGCATTTGCCAAATGTTCACTGAAAACTTCTATATCATCACTTTCAGGCACCAAATATCCAACATCATTGGTCATGAAATCCCTTGGACCACCAGAATCAGCACCAATTACGGGAACTCCACATGCCAGAGCTTCAATCAACACCATTCCAAACGGTTCTGCTTTTGATGGAAATGTACAAACACTTGCCGCAGCGAACAATTTAGCCAATTCTGGCTGCATTAGTGGTCCAACAAAACATGTATTCTTGTTTCCGAGGCTTTCATTTAAATGCTGCAACTCAATGTTGTACTCTTTTTTCTGTTTCCCCACTATCAACGTAAGAAGATCATCTCCAAACTCCGATTCCCAAATCCTGGCGGCACGTAAAACAGCGTCAATTCGTTTCCACCCTACAAATTGTCCCACAAAAACAACCATGTGCTTGTAATCAGTTCGAACATTATAAGTTTTCTCTTCCGTCAAACCAACATGTTTAAGCCCTGCTTCCTTCAAAACCTCTGATAGTTGAATTTGAGGACGAGGCACAAAACAATTATTGAAACCTGGGTTTGCCAAAATGTACTTATCCTTATCAAACTTGGGAAACAAATCGGAAAACACCTCCATATTCTCTTCAGAAATGGCATAGGCAAGATTTGCATTTCCCGGTTTGCTACAATCGCTAAAAACTCCCAATTGTGTCAATTGTTTATGAAATGTGGAGGGCCATTTCCTGTCCGAGGGTGCCATTTCTCCAGATTCAATCAGGGAGGTTTCCCGTAATTCGTTACCCATCATTATCATAGCAGTACCGTGTAAAAAAATAACAATGGGCGGAACCGAATAGCCGTTTGCAGCTCTCTTTGCCATTACCTTTTTTGCGATAATACTGTTAATACAAGTGTGATGGGCAATAAAGAGCTGGATCTCGGAACCTGCTTCTAAGGTATTTAATTTCCAGCATATAGTCATATACGAGCTTCTCATGATCGGAAATGAATTTTTCTACATATTCATCACTTACTCCTCCCCACCGGTGCCCGTCGGGATGGCTATATTCCGGTACTTCAGAGTCCATTTCGTAGATTCTAACATCTTTCCTATTCAGATCTTGATTCTTTTGGCGGGCAAATCCGGAAGGAAATATGGAATAGCTGGCTACCCCATCCATGGCATTAAAAACCTCATGCTGTGCCTCATGTAATATTCCCGATCCGGAGGTAGCCTCCACTTCGGATTGCCAGGGGTAAGAGCCAAGCTGAAATATCAAATAGTTACTGGATGGTTCGGTTCCATTTTTGGAATTAGGTTCATTGGAAGCAGGTTGATTCATAAAGTTCTATTTTATAGTAGTTATTGTCTCTTTGCAAGATAAACATGGTGCACAGCTTTATAATGAATTTTCTCCCACCATTTGTGTGAATTCCACTAATATACAACCTAACATTTGGAAAAAAAAGAAATCAATCCACAACGAATATTGCTAAACGACGTCAGGTCATTTCTTTCAATAGTTTTATATCGCTTACCCTTTTTATTATATATGCACGGAAAGACAAATCAGTGAACTGTAAATGGATTTCCTTTAAAACAAAAAAGCCCCTCACTTTCGTGAAGGGCTTGGTTCTTTGCGGTCTGGACGGGATTGTTTCCTCGGCTTTGCCTCGGAAGCGGACCAAAAGGTCGCCCTGCAAACAAATCGCCCTTCGCCAACTACGTTGTCACGGTCTTTTTTAGTTTCTGGGCTTTGAAAGCGAACTTTCTCGCATGAAACTAAAAAAGCCCTTCACTTTCGTGAAGGGCTTGGTTCTTTGCGGTCTGGACGGGACTCGAACCCGCGACCCCCTGCGTGACAGGCAGGTATTCTAACCAACTGAACTACCAGACCGTGCTTAGAGCGGTGCAAATATACATTGCTTATTGAATTCCGCAAACATTTTCCTTCAAAATATTATTAGAATTTTAGAGGAATTTTTGGCGTTCTACCATAAAGGTATTCAACACCTTTGAGAAATTGCCGCGAACATCAACATCAACATACTTTATCTTGTATTGGGCACACTTCATTTTAAGCGCATCGAAATAGGTCTTGATGGCTTCTTCGTAATTTTCTTTTATAGTATCTGAAAACAAATCTATATGCTCTCCTGTCTCCACATCCAAAAATCGTTTGGGCGTATTCTCAAAATCAAAATGGAATTCCTTATCCGTATCCAATAAATGGAACAAAACCACCTCATGTTTATTGTACTTTAAATGACGTAACGCATCAAATATCCTGTCATCATCGGTAGCCGTCTGAAACATATCCGTGAATAAGAAAATAAGACTCCTTCGTTTTAATTTTTCAGCTATCAGGTGCAAATATGTGTAAAGCTCCGTTTGCTTCGCAGGCTTGGTGTCCAAACTTATCTCACTCAATTTGGATAATAGCATTTGATGGTGCCGTTCACTACCTTTTTCCGGGGCGTAAAAATTATAGGTGTCTGAAAAAACACTCAAACCTACCGCATCCCGCTGTTTTTTCAAGATATTCATCAGGGCGGCAATTGCCAGTACCCCAAAACCTATTTTATTCAGATTATCTATAGTTGGACTCCCAATTTCAGGATAATACATTGAAGCCGAATTATCCAAAATCATATGGCATCTCAGATTGGTTTCTTCCTCATATCGTTTTGTATAAAGTTTGTCTGTTTTCGCAAACAATTTCCAATCAATATGTTTGGTGCTTTCACCGCTATTATAATTTTTATGTTCAGCAAATTCCGCGGAAAACCCATGAAATGGACTCTTATGAATTCCACTGATAAAACCTTCGACCACCTGTTGCGCCAAAATTTCCAAATTTTGGAATAAGGTTGTTTTATCTAATTCTGACCTG
Organism: Maribacter sp.; assembly: GCA_049668005.1. Taxonomy (GTDB): domain Bacteria; phylum Bacteroidota; class Bacteroidia; order Flavobacteriales; family Flavobacteriaceae; genus Maribacter_A. Next base: position 7,759 of record JBATIW010000393.1, on the reverse strand, counting down.
AGTTTCATTCTTTTAAATTGTACAACTAATATAAAACAAAAAGGCCAAGACGGTATCGTCAGGGCCTTTTTTAATCTAAAGAATTTTCTTTTTACAATAATGCATCGATAGCATCTGTATACACTTTTTTCGGGGAAACCCCTACTTGTCTATTTACTATTTAACCATCTTTGAATACCAAAAAAGTCGGGATATTACGTACCCCATATTTCGCAGCGAATTCCTGGTTTGCGTCAACATCAACCTTACCAACAACGGCTTTACCGTCATACTCACTACTAACCTCATCGATGATAGGACCTACCATTCTACAAGGCCCACACCAAGCTGCCCAAAAATCTACCACTACTGGTTTATCACTTTTTAAAACTACCTCATCAAAAGTAGCATCTGTTATTTCTAATGCCATGTTTGTTTATTTAAATATTATGCAAATTTAGTCAAATATTTTGCCTTATCCTTACTAACATTATATTCGTTTTCCCTATTGCGATATTGGGAAAGTTTATTAATGATTTTTAGCTAACAAAGCATTTTGGTTCAATGCTCAATTCAATTTATAATGTACATCCTTCTCCGCCAGTAGCTGTAAAAGCTCACTGCTTATCTGCACCTTCTGTTTTCTGGAAGCTAAATTCACTTTTATTTCCTCCTCCATTTCATATACCACAAAATGCAAAGGATGACCACCGGAATGTGAAACCAAGGTGTCTTTCAATTCCCCAATATATTCCTCCTCGAGCTCATCAATATTAAGTTTTATGGTCAGCTTCTTGGCATAGGTCTCCATAACCTCCTGAAGGAGCATAAAACTATTGTACTGCATTCTCGGGTCCCCTTTTTTACCCGTTTCCCTATTCACCCATCCTTCACGCACAAATATCTTAAGATACACAAAGGAATTGATCATGAGAAAGTGTCTGAATTTCAAATACTCTTCCCCAAAAATTCGAAATTCAAAGGTGTCCGTATAATCCTCTATCGTGAATAATGCCCAACCTTTACCATTTTTTGAAACGCGATGTTGTACATCCGATACTACCCCTGCAATCGCAATTTCCCGGTTTAACAGCTCTTCCAAATTATGGGCATTGGAAACACTGGCGTTACAAAAGGCATTGATTTCAGTCTTGAAATCATCTAACGGATGCCCAGAAATATATATACCTACAACTTCTTTTTCACGTCTCAGTTTTTCCATGGTGCCCCACTCCTCGCAAGGCGGTACTTCCGGTTCTGGTATCTGCACTTCGCTGGCATCCCCAAAAAGACTTACCTGGGACGAATTTTCGTTCTCTTGAAATTTAGCCCCATACTTGATGACTTTTTCCAAAAAGGTCACTCCATCGCCCTCTTGATGGAAATATTGTGCCCTGTGGGTCACCCCAAAGGAATCAAAACCACCGGCAACAGCTAAACTTTCAAAGGCCTTTTTGTTTGAGGCTCGCAAATCAATGCGTTTGGCAAAATCAAAGACTGATTTATAGGGTCCGTCTTTTTTTCTATTTTCTACAATTGTTTCAACGGCAGCGCGTCCAACACCTTTTATAGCACCCATTCCAAAACGAACGGCACCGTCTTTATTCACTGCAAATTTGTAATATGACTCATTGACATCAGGACCTAATACATCCAAGCCCATACGTTTACATTCTTCCATGAAGAAAGTAACCTGTTTAATGTCGTTCATATTATTGCTCAATACTGCCGCCATGTATTCCGCTGGGTAGTGCGCTTTTAAATAGGCGGTCTGGTAGGCAATATAGGCGTAACATGTAGAGTGACTTTTATTAAAAGCATAGGATGCAAAAGCTTCCCAATCCTTCCAGATTTTCTCCAAAATGTCACGGGGATGGCCTTTCTTTTCACCACCATCCAAGAATTGTGGTTTCAATTTTTCCAATAGGGAAAAAATCTTTTTTCCCATCGCCTTCCGTAAAACATCCGCTTCACCCTTAGAGAATCCGGCCAACTTTTGGGAAAGTAACATTACCTGCTCTTGGTAGACCGTAATGCCATACGTCTCCTTGAGATTCCCTTCCATGTCGGGGAGATCGTAGGTAATCTCGGCCATGCCGTTTTTACGGGAAATAAAGTCTGGAATGTATTCCATCGGACCTGGTCGATACAAGGCATTCATGGCAATAAGATCATCAAACACGGTAGGTCTTAGATCCTTTAGATGTTTTTGCATACCAGGGGATTCATACTGAAAAATCCCTACTGTATCCCCTTTTTGGAATAGCGCATAGGTCTTTTCATCATCCAACGGAAAGTCATCGGGCAGCAGTTCAATACCATGTTTTGCCTTCACAATCTTTACCGTGTCCTTGATCAGGGTCAATGTTTTCAATCCAAGAAAATCCATCTTCAACAAACCAGCACTCTCAACAACAGAGTTATCAAATTGGGTAACATAAAGATCGGAATCCTTTGCCGTGGCTACGGGTACGAAATCGGTAATATCACTGGGTGTTATTATTACCCCACAAGCATGGATTCCCGTATTTCGCAATGAGCCTTCCAACACCCTTGCCATATTTACGGTTTGGCCCTCCAAACCATCGCCTTCAGAAATATTCAATAGGTGATTGACCTTCTCTAAATCATCAGCCCGAAACTTCTTCTTCAACTCGGCTTCGGGAACACCGAATATCTTGCCAAGCTTAGACATTGTAGGTATCAACTTTGCAATACGATCCGCATCGCCCAAGGGAAGATCAAGAACCCTTGCCGTATCCCGAATCGACGATTTCGCCGCCATGGTACCATAGGTGATGATCTGGGCCACTTGGTTGGCGCCATATTTGTTTATCACATAATCCATCACACGGCCTCGACCCTCATCATCAAAATCTATATCAATATCAGGCATTGAAACCCTGTCCGGATTTAAGAATCGCTCAAAAAGCAAGTCATACTTCAAGGGATCAATATTGGTAATCTTCAAACAATAAGCCACTACAGATCCCGCGGCAGAACCTCTACCAGGACCTACCGAAACATCCATATTCCGCGCTTCGCGAATAAAATCCTCAACAATCAAGAAATAACCAGGATATCCAGAATTTTCTATGGTTTTTAACTCAAAATCAATGCGCTCCTCTATTTCAGGAGTGATTTCATCATAACGTCTTTTGGCGCCTTCATTGGTTATGTGTCGTAAATAGGCATTTTCACCACGTTTGCCTGCATCGGCTTCATCTTCGACAAGTTTGAATGCTGAGGGAATATCAAATTTGGGTAAAAGCACATCCCTTGCCAATTCATAGTGTTCAATTTTATCAACAACTTCCTGAATGTTCAAAATAGATTCGGGAAGATCCTTGAACAACTGGCTCATTTCATCCGAAGATTTGAAATAGTATTCCTGATTTGGCAAACCGTAACGATACCCTCGTCCGCGACCTATGGGAGTGGCCTGCTTTTCACCATCCTTTACGCAAAGTAGAATATCATGGGCATTGGCATCTTCCTTGGCGCAATAATATGTATTGTTGGTGGCTACTAGTTTAATCTGGTGCTTTTTCGCAAATTCGATCAATACCTTGTTCACGCGGTCCTCATCTTGCTGCCCATGCCGCATAATCTCCATATAGAGATCATCACCAAACTGTTCTTTCCACCAAAGCAAAGCTTCCTCGGCCTGCTTTTCACCAACGTTCAAAACTTTACCTGGCACCTCCCCATAAAGGTTTCCCGTCAGAACAATAATGTCATCCTTGTATTCCTTAATTACGTTTCTATCGATTCTTGGCACATAATAGAATCCATCGGTATAGGCTATGGAAGACATTTTGGCCAAATTGTGATATCCTTTTTTGTTCTTTGCCAATAAGACTATTTGATACCCATAATCCTTGACATTTTTATTGGTATGGTCCTCACAAACAAAAAATTCACAGCCAATAATGGGTGTTATTTCTTTTTCAGTGGGCAACTCACCGTGTTCAATCGCAATTTTATTTTTTTCATTTATCCTATGATTATGGGCTTTTACTTCCTTTACAAAATGAAAAGCACCCATCATATTCGCATGATCGGTAAGCGCAACTGCAGGCATATTGTTTTCTGCTGCTGATTGCACCAAATCCTTGATCTTTATGGTGGATTGTAAAACTGAAAACTGGGAATGATTATGCAAATGCACAAATTGTGCTTCGGAAAGGCTTTCAATATTCTCCTTTATTTCCTCATCAGAAACTCCAGTTGTATCCTTTTCCCAAAGTGCATCGGCAATCTTTTTGGATGCTTTCTTAAGATTGATGTGCTTTAAGCCTATCAGCTTTATCTCTTGGGGATTCGCTTCAGAGAAATTCTGGAAATAATCGGGCTGAACATCAAGCTTTTCCAAAGAATAATGCTTTTGACGGATAAGTTCTAAAAAACAACGTGTAGTCGCTTCAACATCCGCAGTGGCATTATGGGCCTCATTGAAGGGTTCATTAAAAAGATATTCATGGAGTTCAGTAAGGGTTGGCAACTTGAATTTCCCCCCTCGCCCACCTGGAAGCTTACATAACAAGGCCGTCTCTTCGGTACAGGTGTCCAAAACGGGAAGCTCCTGCAAGGGGTTATCGACCTGCATACGATGAAACTCAGCGCCCATAATATTGACATCAAAGCCAACATTCTGACCCACTACGAATTTTGCTTTTGAAAGCGCTAGATTAAATTTTTCCAGCACTTCCGCCAGCGGAATACCTTTTTGTACGGCGAGTTCTGTAGAAATACCATGTATTTGCTCGGCATCATAAGGTATGTTAAAACCGTCTGGCTGCACTAAATAATCCTGACTATCAACCAAATTACCTAAGGTATCATGCAATTGCCAAGCTAGCTGAATACAACGTGGCCAATTGTCAGTATCGGTTATTGGTGCATCCCAGCGCTTGGGTAAGCCGGTGGTTTCCGTGTCAAAAATCAAGTACATAGAATAGAATTTCGCTAAAAAACAGTGGCTAAAAATAACTAAAAACCAATCGCCCCAAAAAGGGAGTTGTCAGTAGTTATCAACTTTCATCCCACTGAATTGACTATTAAGGATTTGTCAAGAATCACTATCTTCAAACATATTAAAATAACCATTATGACCCTTAAAACCAAATATTCGGGATTCCTGTTATTCACTTTATTACACTTGCTATCTACCCCTAATTTAATTGGGCAAAACGGGGATAAACGACCACCCAATTTTGTGATTATCTTCGCCGATGACTTGGGTTATGGTGATTTGAGCACCTACGGAAACCCGACCATACATACCCCAAACCTTGACCGTATGGCCCATGAAGGTCAAAAATGGACGAATTTTTATGTAGGTGCCAGTGTGTGTACACCTAGTAGAGCGGCATTACTCACAGGAAGGTTACCTGTTCGTAGCGGCATGTCTAGTAATACAACACGGGTGCTTTTTCCCAATTCTAAAAACGGACTTCCAGAAAAGGAAATCACACTGGCCGAACAGCTTAAAAAAGTAGGTTATAAGACTGCTTGCATAGGTAAATGGCACTTGGGACATAAAGAACAATATCTACCAACAAACAATGGCTTTGACTACTATTTTGGAATTCCGTATTCCAATGATATGGATCATATAGCGGGAAAACCATATTGGGATTATTGGCAACAACCCAATGATTCAATTAAAACAGAACACTTCAATGTTCCCTTATTGAGGAACACAGAAATTGTTGAGCGCCCAGCCAATCAGCATACAATTACCAAGAGATATACAGAAGAGGCTATTTCGTTTATAAAAGAGAATAAGCGTGAGCCTTTCTTTGTCTACTTGGCACACAACTTACCGCACATTCCACTTTTCGTCTCAAAAGAGTTTGAGGGGAAAAGTAAGCGCGGCCGCTATGGTGACGTGGTCGAGGAAATTGACCATGGTGTTGGAGAAATCTTAAAAGTTCTGAAGCAAGAAGGTCTTGACGACAATACCATTGTCGTTTTCACCTCTGATAACGGGCCTTGGTTACCCTTTAAAAATAATGGTGGTAGTGCCGGGCTTTTAAGGGCTGGAAAGGGAACAACCTGGGAAGGTGGAATGCGGGAGCCGGCAATCTTTTGGGGTCCTGGGTTGATAAAATCAGGAGTAGTAAGCGAATTGGGCTCTACAATGGATTTGTTTACCACCTTTAGTTCCCTTGCAGCTGTTGAAATTCCGAATGACCGTATTATTGATGGAAAGAACCTTAGCCAAACCCTTTTGAATCGCGAAGCTAGCCCCCGAAAAACTATTTTGTTCTATCGAGGCACAGAACTTTACGCAGCACGTTTAGGTGATTTCAAAGCACATTATATAACCCAAGGGGCTTATGGGGAATTTGGCGATCGCAAAGAACACAACCCTCCTTTACTCTACAACTTAAATCATGATGCTTCTGAAAAATTTGATATCGCAAAGCAACACCCTGCTGTTATTGAACAAATAAATGCCTTGGTTGAGTCCCATAAATCATACCTTATGAGGGGCAAAGATCAGCTGGTAGAAAGAGAATGAAGTTAAATGAACATTCTTATTGTGCATTTCAAGAATTGAATTATATTTGCAGCCCGTTTTAGGGAGCAAATAATACAGAATTAATAACCGAGGGTCGGGCACCCTACAAAATTAATGTGATATGCCAGTAAAAATTAGATTACAAAGACACGGTAAAAAAGGAAAACCTTTCTATTGGATCGTTGCCGCCGATTCACGATCGAAAAGAGACGGTAAATTTTTGGAGAAATTAGGAATCTACAACCCTAATACCGACCCTGCAACTATCGAAGTTAAAGTTGACAATTCAGTAGCGTGGTTAAATAACGGAGCACAACCTACTGATACGGCAAAAGCTATTCTATCCTATAAAGGTGTTTTATTAAAGCATCACTTAATGGGTGGTGTTCGTAAAGGAGCTCTGACTGAAGAACAAGCTGAGGAAAAATTCAATGCTTGGTTGGCTGAGAAAGAAAAATCGGTTGCTTCCAAAGTAAGTGGACTTGATAAAGTTAAGGCAGATACTAGAGCTAAAGCGTTAGCCGCTGAAAAAGAAGTGAACGAAAAACGTGCATTGGCTGCTGCTGAAGCGGAATTGCCTGAAGAGATCGTAGAATCTGAAATTATTGTTGAGGAAACCGCTAAAGTAGAGGAAGTTGCTACTGAAGTTGTTGAGGAAACGGCTAAAGTAGCGGAAGCTGCTGTTGAAGAGCCAGTTGCTGAAGAAGCTGCCGCCGAAGTACCTACTACTGAAGAGCCAGTTGCTGAAGAAGCTGCCGAGGAGAAAGCGCCTGCAGCCTCCAAAGAAGAAGAGTAATTAAATACGGAAACGATGGACAAGTCATCTTGTTTCTACTTAGGTAAAATCGTTTCAAAATATAGTTTCAAAGGGGAGGTACTGGTTAAACTCGATACCGATGAACCTGGAATATACGAAAACATGGAATCAGTTTTTGTTTCAATAGGAAACAATCTGGTTCCATTTTTTATTGACAAATGTCGTTTGCATAAGTCGAACTTACTACGCATCGACTTTGAAGAAGTGAAGACCGATAATGAGGCGGATCGGATCATGGGTTCCAATATTTTTCTCCCCCTTTCCTTTCTTCCCAAACTTACAGGCACTAAATTTTACTTTCACGAAGTCATTGATTTTGATGTAATTGATAGCATTCATGGCAATATTGGGACTATCAAAAGCATCAATGATAGCACTTCACAGGCACTTTTCGAGATCGAAAAAGGAGACAAAGAGGTATTGATCCCTATACG
>JBATIW010000392.1:0-1768 GCA_049668005.1 Maribacter sp. | reverse complement strand
TATCATACTCAGCAAATGCTTGGTATGCCTCCTGGTAATTATGGTTCCCCGCATAAGCTTTCCCCAAGGTTTCATAGGTTTGACTTAGGTAAAATGCATCCTCAAAATCTTCAGAGGCAATTGTGATACTTTTTTTAAGGCTCTCAATTGCAGAAACATATTTGCCCTGAATGTTCTGAAGTTTCCCAAGAGAAAGCCACGAGCGCATCAGCATAAAATTATTATCCAATAATTCTGCATATTTAATCGCATTTTCACCTGCACTTTTTGCCTTTTCGAATTCATTCAGGAAAGTATAAAGCTCAACCTGTTATATATATACATCACTTAAGTTATTATAAAACCCATAGCGCTCTCCAATGGCTATTGAATGTTCAAAATAATTCAAGGCTTTCTGATAATCCTGCAGCGCTAAATAATTATTCCCAATCACATATAACGTAAAGCCATAGTCTAAATCATTTATATCGCGATCTTCAAATATTACTGCGGATTTTAGGCCATATTCCAAACCAGATTCGAATTTGGATTGCTTCCAAAATAAATTACTTAAATCACTGTAAGCCAATGCGATGGCTTTTTTATCAGATAATTTCTCCCCAAGGCGCAATGACTCCAATGCGTAATCTACCGCTCGATCTAATTGCCCCTTGCGTTCATAAACATATCCTAATTGGGTGTTCAAGAAAGGTAGGTCTTCTTCAAGAACCTTATTTTTTGCCTGGAATAGCACATTCAATGCGCTGTCCAACTTTTCCATGCGAAGTAATATAGCCGCTTGGGTAATTTGGAACCGGCCTTCCCACAACGTATCTTTTTTGGCAGCAGTGAGTTCCAATCCTTTTAACGTAAAGTCGAGGGAGGTTTTCAAATTCCGGGTATGCCAATAATAGGCAAGATCATTAAGCATAGAGAATCGAAGGGAATCAGGTTTTGCCAATGGATAGGATTCTTCCAAGACATCCAAATACGAAGGGCCGAAATTATCAGTATCTACAAATACCTTTTTGTAAGGTTTTTCGCTGTCAAAGTCTACAATTTGGGCAATACCAATGAAGCTATAAAAAATAGTAAAAGCAAGGATAAAACCAGATTTCAACAAACGCATTCTCATTTCTGGAATTTTATCACCGGGGGAAATGAGTTCTTTAAATATACAACATTTAATATAATTGTTGTTTGATAACTATTAAATGTCTTTCGGACAGTTTTAGCGCCATTTCGTCCTAATTCATTTTCATTGATGGTAATAAATCAATTCTTTAGAGTCAAATACCCAATATCGCCAATCACTGATGATAAAAGGGGATTTATAATTGCGGGCGCTATGAAAAGAATGGGACTTTTATCGGTATTACTATTAGTATTGGTCTTGACATGTAAATCAGGCCATAATGACGAAATGAAAACCAAACAAGAACAGGCAATAACAACAAATTTTAACAGCTTTATCGAAAATGCATGGAACTTTAAGAATATGGATAGTTTAAGATCGGTTTCTGTTGAAAATATGATTCGTAATCTCAATGGAATCCAGGTCGCGTCCAACCAAAATGAAATGGAAGCAAATATGAACATATTCTTTAATGGTTTTCCCGATTTGAAAGTTTCTATTCTAAATAGTACAATCAAAGACAATCAGTTATTTGCCCATTGGACATTTAAAGGTACCAATACCGGGATCTTTGGCGAAGACCCTGCAACAGGCAAGAGCATAATTGTAAGTGGGTACTCTGAACTTTCTTTTGATACGGAAGGTAAGATCATC
>JBATIW010000391.1:0-10424 GCA_049668005.1 Maribacter sp. | reverse complement strand
CAATAGCTTTCCAATTTTTTGGTGGCCACTAGTACTGTATAATTGGTTTTGACAATCATCAAATCAAAAATAACGAAATAAAAAAAGCGACCCCATTGCTGAAGTCGCTTTTCATATTAATATATTGTTTTTCCGTCTTTGTCTTTAAAACGGTAATCTAGATACGTATACGCATCCCTTGGTTGGATCTTGATCCATTTCTTATGTTCCAAAAACCATTGGGAACGTATTGATGGGAAACCTTTGGTAATATATGCCGCAATAAAAGGATGTATGTTTAATGTAATTTTACTGTCCTTTTTAGGGCCTTTCATAAGTTTTTCAAGGTCCACATTTATTTTGTCTATTAAAACAATTGGAGCTTCTACCTCCAGACCCGCCCTATTGGGGTCTTCTTCAGTTGTCTTAATATTCATTTCGGGTCGTACCCGTTGTCTGGTTATCTGTACAAGACCAAATTTACTTGGGGGCAAAATTTTATGTTTGGCCCTGTCATCCTTCATTTCATCTCTAAGATGATCAAAAAGCTTTCTTCTGTGCTGCGCTTTCACCATGTCGATAAAATCGATAACGATAATCCCTCCCATATCACGCAATCGCAATTGTCTTGCGATTTCAGAAGCCGATAACATATTCACCTCTAAAGCAGTATCCTCTTGATTTTTGGCTTTGTTGGAACGGTTACCGCTATTCACGTCAATAACGTGTAAAGCTTCGGTATGTTCTATGATCAAGTACGCTCCTTTACTCATTGAAGCAGTACGGCCAAATGAAGTTTTTATTTGTCTTTCAATCCCGAATTTTTCAAAAATCGGAACCTGAGAACTATATAACTTCACAATAGATTCTTTGCCAGGGGCAATTTCCTGTACATAATCCTTAATCTGATTATAAAGCGTCTCATCATCAACTTGTATTCCTGTAAAGGAATCGTTGAAGACATCCCGTAAAATACTTGAGGCTCTGTTGAGCTCAACCAATACTTTTGAGGGCGTTGGAGCTTTATACAATTTCTTACACATTGCTGACCACTTGTTCAGCAAATTTTCTAGATCTTTATCTAACTCTGCGACTTTCTTGCCTTCGGCAACTGTCCGGATAATTACACCAAATCCTTTAGGCTTAATGCTCTTTACGAGCCTTTTCAGCCTGTCTTTTTCTTCTTTGCTCCCAATCTTCTGTGAGACTGAAACGCGTTCTGAAAAAGGCACCATAACCAAATAGCGTCCGGCTAATGAAAGCTCGGAGCTTATTCTTGGTCCTTTGGTAGAAATGGGTTCCTTAACAATTTGTACTAATAAGGATTGATTTGATTTGATGACATCATTTATGCTGCCATGTTTATCAATATCTTTGTCTAAAGGAAAGTTCTTTAAGGAATAATCCCTGAGCTTTCCTATGCTCACTTGTTTAATGAATTTAAGCATTGTGGATAATTGCGGCCCTAGGTCATGGTAATGCAGAAAAGCATCTTTCTCATAACCTACATTTACAAAGGCTGCATTTAGACCAGTAACTGGTTTTCTGACTTTGGCCAAGAATATATCGCCAACAGAAAAATCGTTATTGTCTGCCTCTTTGTGTAATTCAGTGAGTTTTCCTTCTTTTAGTAAGGCAAAATCGACGGCGTCAGAACTAGATCTTACGATTAACTCTCTATTCACCTGATTTTATTTATATCTGTTCCCCTCCCAATTAAAGCGGAGTGAACAAATTGATTAAACAATAATATTTACAGGTTGTAAAACCCGTCGAAATTCTTTTCGAATTTCTATGTCAATGAACGTGTGAAACGAAAAAGTAGTTGAAAACAACTACTTTTTCTTGTGTCGGTTAGCTCTCCTACGCTTCTTGCGCTTATGGGTTGCTACCTTATGTCTTTTTCTTTTTTTACCACTCGGCATAAAGTTCTTATTTAAAGATTATTATATTATTTTACTTGAACGTTACTTTTCACTCCTTCTACAAAAACCTTGGCAGGTTTAAATGCCGGAATGTTATGTGCCGGTATTTTTATAGTAGTGTTTTTAGAGATGTTTCTTCCAGTTTTTTCCGCTCTGGTTTTAATGATAAAACTACCAAATCCTCTTAGGTAAACATTGTCACCACTTTCCAAAGAAGTCTTTACCTCTTCCATAAAGGATTCTACAGTTGCTTGAACATCTCCTTTTTCTATTCCCAGTTTGTCTGAGATTTTTGATACTATTTCCGCTTTCGTCATCTTGAATATTATATTTTCTGTATGTTTTTTCGGCTTGCAAATATATAAATTAAAATCAATCTTTTATTCTAATCAGCTAATTTTAAGTATATAAACACCTACTTTTATCTAATAGTATTCCAGTACATGATTTTTTCCCATGAAATTCTTCTTTGGTATGCCAAAAATAAGAGAACCTTACCTTGGAGACGAACTAGGGACCCATATAGAATTTGGCTTTCTGAAATCATACTTCAGCAAACTAGGGTAGCACAAGGACTGCCTTATTATTTAAGATTTACTGAGCAATTTCCAACGGTGAACGATTTGGCCAATGCATCTGAGGAAAAGGTCTTGAAACTATGGCAAGGATTAGGATATTATTCGCGCGCCAGGAATTTACACGCAACTGCGAAAAAGGTGGTTTCTGATTATGGAGGTATTTTCCCCAGCACCTATAAAGGGCTTTTAGAACTTAAAGGTGTTGGGGACTATACGGCTAGCGCCATTGCATCAATCTGTTTTAATGAACCAGAACCTGTGGTTGATGGCAATGTTTATAGAGTTCTTTCCCGATTCTACGGGGCCGAAATCCCTATAAATAGCACAAAAGGGATAGGGTTTTTTAAGGAATTGGCACGAGAAGTAATGGATGTCGGGAATGTTAGGGATTATAACCAAGGCATTATGGAATTCGGGGCAATGCAATGTGCTCCAAAAAATCCAGATTGTGCTATTTGCCCATTGAATGATAGCTGTATTGCACTTCAGAAAAATAAAATAAGTGAACTGCCTGTTAAGATAAATAAGACAAAGGTTAAAAACAGGTATTTCAATTATTTGGTTTTCATTGACCCAAATAATAGAACATTGTTACGGCAAAGAAAGGGCAAAGGTATTTGGCAAAATCTTTGGGAATTCCCTTTGTTGGAAACGAATGAAAAAACCAGTATAAACGAATTGGAGACCAAATATGATAGGGTTGTATCAGTTGGGGATGTGCCAGAGATTTTTCAATTCAACCAAAAAGAAATTATTCATAAACTATCACACCAACACCTGCACACCAAGTTTTGGGTATTTAAAACCAATACAGATTTAAAAGATGGCATTGGGTTCAATACGTTGCATAAATATCCTGTCCCTGTTTTGATTGCAGATTTTATAAAAACATTTAAAATTTAGTACTTTTGACCATTAGATAAAAATTATGAGTGGAACATTGAATAAAGTAATGCTTATAGGGCATTTGGGAGACGAAGTGAAAATGCACTATTTTGAAGGTGGTGGTAGTATAGGTAGGTTTCCTATCGCTACGAATGAAACCTATACGAGTAAGCAAACTGGAGAGCGCGTAACCAATACCGATTGGCATAATATTGTAGTGCGAAATAAGGCCGCTGAGATTTGTGAAAAATACCTTAGTAAAGGGGATAAGATTTATGTTGAAGGTCGTTTGAAGAATAGACAATGGCAAGGAGAAGACGGGAATACAAGGTATACCACTGAAGTACATGTACAGGAGTTTACTTTTTTATCGACCAAAAAGGAAAGCATGGCCAATGCCCAGGTAAGTGGCCAACAGCCACAACCAGCTCAAACGCAAGCTCCTAAAAAGACAGCTGAACCTGCCGTATCAAATGAGCCTGAACAGGATGATGATTTACCATTTTAACCAAATCAATTTTTAACTATTGGACCCTGACCCCCTTAGTTTCTTTCTGAATTTTATGGCTTTTGAGAGCACCTTCTTGCTCAAAATAGGTGTCCTCCTGTTATTGTTGCTTTGTTCGGCGCTAATTTCAGGGGCAGAGGTTGCGTTTTTTGGACTGTCCCCGACAGATATCAATGCAATTGAGCAAAAAAAGACAGCCAAAGGCAATATCATTACAAAATTGTTGGACCGGCCTAAAAAGTTATTGGCGACTATTCTAATTGCTAATAATGCCATTAATATAGCTGTAGTACTTCTTTTCAATGTAATAGGGGATACTATATTCTCAAATATCAATTATGTACTGTTCAATTTTATCTCTGTACGTTTTTTGTTGGAAGTGGTTGTTGCCACTTTCCTAATTTTAATGTTTGGTGAGATATTACCAAAAGTATACGCCAATAGAAATCGGTTGAGTTTTACCCATTTTATGGCCTACCCTTTGAAAATGCTCGATTTTCTTTTCGCACCCTTAAGTTTACCTATGCGTTCGGCAACCATTTATCTGAATAATAAACTTGGAAAATATAAATCGAACTTAAGCGTAAATCACTTGTCACAGGCGTTGGAACTTACTTCGGAAGGCGATACCACCAGGGAAGAACAAAAGCTTTTACAGGGTATTGTTTCCTTTGGAAACACGGACACAAAACAGGTAATGCGCCCTAGGATAGATTTATTCGCTTTGAGCGAAGACATGAAATTCATGGATGTACTGGACGAAATAAAAACCCAGGGACATTCGAGGATACCCGTATTTTCTGAAAATATGGATAATGTTTTGGGCGTGCTCTATGTAAAGGATCTACTGCCTTATATTGATCGTAAATCCTTTAATTGGCTTTCATTGATTCGTGAGCCCTATTTTGTGCCCGAGAATAAGAAATTGGATGATCTATTACTGGAGTTCCAAGAAAAGAAGAACCATTTGGCGGTGGTTGTTGATGAATATGGAGGAACTTCCGGAATTGTTACACTTGAGGATATCATTGAGGAAATTGTAGGTGATATCAGTGATGAATTCGATGATGAGGATTTGGTATATTCCAAACTGGATGATTACAATTACGTTTTTGAAGGCAAGACAGCCTTGAAGGATTTTTATCGGGTTGCCAAGATTGAGGATTATGAAGATTTCGACGTACAAAAAGGGGAATCAGAAACTATAGCCGGTTTTGTGTTGGAAATTGCAGGAAGCTTTCCAAAGAAAGGTGAAAAAATAGTATTTAAGAACTATGCATTTATTGTAGAGAGTCTTGATAAAAAGAGGTTAAAGCAGATAAAAGTGATCTTACCCCATGAAAATTAAAAGCGTTCTTTTTTTACTGTCGGCATTAATGCTCTTCATCGGGTGTAATGAAGAAGCACTTCCCAAACCTAAAGCGATGTTACGTCTGGAATATCCGAATACGGAATATAGTGTATTGGATACAGAGTACTTTCAATTCAATAAGAACAAAGCGAGCGAATTCGAGCAAAAAAACAACAAGGCCATTACCTTGGATTATCCTACATTAAAAGGGTCTTTGTTCATCACCTATAAGGAAGTCGAAAACAATATTGATAAATTATTGATGGACGCCCAAAGATTGTCTATTGAACATTCAGCCAAAGCAGATGGCATTTTACCTTATCCGTTCGTGAATGAAGAAGACAAAGTTTACGGAATGTACTTTGAGGTTGTTGGCGATGCCGCTTCACAGGCACAATTTTACGTTACCGATAGCACCAAACATTTTGTAACAGGGTCTCTTTATTTTTACACCAAACCCAACTATGACTCCATTTTTCCTGCAGCATCCTATTTACAGAACGATATCAAAATATTCATGGAGAGTTTAAGGTGGAAAGAATAATCTATCTCTTGGGCTTATAGTTTTTGCACAATATTATTTCGACCTTCCCAATGCTATTATTAATCTCCTCGCGCAATGCTTTGCCATTTGGCAAAATTTTGATATGCCCTTAAAGCAAACTATTATTTTAACTGAAATGCTGCTGAATCGAGTAATTTTTTATCCTCAAAGACCTTGAGGATATAATTCCCCGTTTTCAAAGACCCTTCTGGAATGGTGATAAAGTCACAAATTTGGGATTCTTCACCCATAAAGACAAGTTCGACCTTTTTACTATATACATTGCCCTGTATGGTGATTGTATTGCCATTATCGGCAATAACATCCTTATTTGGTCCTAAAAACTGAAAATAAAGCACTTTCTCCTTATTGATTATAGTAGGGTCCGCAATAATGGTAACGCAACCTCGAAGTTTTTCTACAGTAGAGGCCTTAGTGGTCCTGATTGGGTTTCGCCCTTGTAAGCTAAAACCAGAACCCTCTGCTCCCTGGAGTTTCAGGTAACTTTTGGTCTTAAGCGCTTTGTTATGCTCCAAGATTTTTTCTGCATTCTCGATGCTACTATTGATTTGTTCGCGTAATGCTTTAACTTTTTCCTCTTCCTCGTCTAACCATATTTGTTTTTGTTCGGTTAATTCTTTTCCATTTAGGATTTCATCGGAATCAAATCGACTGCCAAAACCTTGCATCCAATCCATCATGGCTTTATGGGCATCTTGCAAATCCCTTCTTGCAGCTTTGTATTGCAATCCAATCTCCGTGCTATCTTCCTTACTACTTAATTCACCAACCATGCTACCCATGGCACTCATCCTTGGCATTACTTCGTCATGAATGGCCATGACTTTTTTCATCTGCTCAGCAGAGGCTTTTGCAGCTTCTTTTTTTTCATCTTTACATGAGATGCTACCAATCAATACTACTACGGCCAAAATGCTAAAAAACTTTTTCATTCTGATGTTTTTGTGTTAATGTTCATATTCTTTATAATAGTGAAGATATAATCCTTCACCTTGGTGCTTGTGATGGTCTTTCGAATTTCATCGGCATTGGTTTTTGCTGGAATAAACGTTACTACCGCTTCACCCTGATCATAACTAACTTCAGCAGAACGTATTCCGTCCAGATCCTCCAAATTCTTTTGTATTTTGTCAGCACAACCTGCTTGGCATGCCATTCCATCGATAGTTATGGTAACAATAGTAATATCTTGATTTGCCCCTAATTTCTTTTGCGCTATTTGTTGGGCTTCGGTACTTGCACAACCTACAATTATAAAAAAAACCAGCAGTGAAAAATAGTTTCGCATTAGAAGGTATTCTATTACAAAAATACGGATAACCTATCTTTTTATTGACTAATCACTTCCGAAATTGCATTGAAACCATTTTTTTGTAAGATGTGTTAATTGTATTATTTCTCTGACTTGTTCAATGATTCATGAATAGGATAGAATTACACATTCATCCAGCATATATTAAATCTAAAGTTTCATTTTTGCAAAAACTATTTACGTGAGCGAGTATAATAGAAAATGGGTTTATCTGATCATACTTTCATTGGTGTGGGGTTCTTCATTTATATTGATAAAAAGAGCACTATTGGGCTTCACGGCATTGCAATTAGGTAGTTTACGTATAGTTTTTGCATCAACTTTCCTGTTTGTTGTTGGATATCGAAGTTTAAGAACACTGAGCTTAAAGGATTGGAAATGGATTTTTATGGCTGGACTTTTAAGCTCATTTTTCCCTCCGTTTTTATTTGCATTGGCACAGACACAACTTGATAGTGGTATTACGTCAATTTTTAATTCGGTGGTTCCCCTGTTTACTACGATAGTTGGGATTGTATTGTTTGCAACCATTATTACCAAACGACAAATTGCCGGGGTATTCATTGGTCTTTTTGGAACTTTGGCCTTGATTGTAACTGGAATGGAATTTGATCCGAACCAAAATTATTGGTATTCAGTGTATATTTTGCTTTCTGCGCTTGGTTATGCCTTGAATATAAATATCATAAAAAAACATTTGGGACATTTGAGTCCGTTGACAGTTACAACTGGGAGTTTTGCAGTAGCATTCGTGCCAGCATTGGTTATCGTATTTTATTCCGGTTTTTTCATTGAAATAGGCAGTAATGCGCAAATGCAAAACTCGTTATGGTATTTATTGGCCCTTGCTTTATTGGGTACCGCTATTGCCAATATTTATTTCAACAAACTGATTCATTTATCAAGTCCTGTTTTTGCGGCCTCTGTAACCTATACTATTCCTATAGTTGCTGTTCTTTGGGGAGTGTGGGATGGTGAGACGATAAATCTATATCAATTGATAGGTGGTGCGATTATTCTTTTTGGGGTGTATTTAGTTAATAGAAAAAAGAGACCATTATACTAAAATAATAGCCTCTTTTTAAAATGATATTCTAATTAAAATTTATTCAAAATCTACATCAGATACACCTTCATTAACTTTGATTTCCTTCACAATGAAATCAAATTTTTGAGGCCCCATGGTTTGTATGAATAAAAACGGAAACTTAATCCCTGATACTTCCTGGTAATCAGTATAATCGAAAGTGGTATTCACTTGTTGCCCTTGGGCCTCAACGCTTACAGCATCTTGGACCTTTAATCCAGTTTCAATATCATAGAAAGAAGTTTTTTCATCTGAAATTTTAATCTTATAGGCTTTTTTACCACCAATTACTTCGACACCTTCCAAGGCAACATCAGTGTTTAGCAGGTTCAATTCTGGGAATGGAGCTGATTCTTCCTTTACTTTCTTTAATTCGTCTTCACCTAGGTCTTTACGTTGGCCTTGCATTACCATGTAGCCCTTGTCTCCATCAACAACTTGTTTGCTCATTGAATTCCCCATAACCTTTACATCTTGCATATACTGATTCTTAGAGGTTTTCTTAACTTCCAAGTTTAATATCATGCCTTGCATTTCGGCTTCTGCCATCAAGGAATAGGATTCAACGCCCATTAGTTTTTCTTTGCCTCCAATAGCCTCGATGTACTTTTCCAAAACATTTTGGGCAGTTATTCCTTCGGGAATGCCAACTTCATAATCGGGCTTTTCCATTGATGTTGCATAATGATCAAAGTATTTTATAGGAACACTTTTCCCATTCAAGCTTATTTTTTCTAGATTTTTAAGAACATCACTCCCTTTTCCGGTGACCACTATTTTGGCATTGTCAACACTCACGAATTTTTGTGCAGCCTTTTGCAGGTCATCAACGGTAACTGCATTTATTTTCTCCAAATATGTTGTGTAAAAATCTTGAGGTAGGTCTTCGGTAAGGATGTTCAAAGCGTATCTTGCAATGGTCTCCGGTTTTTCCAAGGCCATTACAAATTCACCTACATATTCCGCCTTCGCTATGGCCAATTCCTGCAAATCGACTTTTTCGTCCCTTATCCTTTTTAGTTGATCAATAAATACTACTATTGCGCTATCTGTTACCGAATTTCTTACACTTGCAGCAGCGTTAAAGCGTGAAGCATATTTATCAGCGCCAATTCGAGAGCCAGCCCCATAGGTGTAGCCTTTATCTTCCCGCAGACTTCCATTTAAATAACTTCGGAAGCTTCCTCCTAATACTTTATTAGCCAACAAGGCTGGAAAATAATCTTCGTCGGTCATCTTTAAATCGACTAAATTCTGTACCGCTATTTCCGATTGTACGGCATTGGGCATATCTATAAAGTTTATTTGTGTGTACTGGGCATTCACAGGTTTAGCCAAGGTGATTACCGGAGGACTGGCCTTTCGCCATAATGTAAACAAATCGGTCACCTCTTGTTTTATCTTTAGAAAGTCTACATCCCCTACAATGGCCAAATAAGCATTTTTAGGCACGAAATAATTGCGATAAAGAGCCGCAACATCCTCTAGTTTCACATTTTTCACCGATTCTTTTGAAACAAATTCCCCGTAAGGATGGTTTAAGCCATAGGCTAATGCGGTACTTACTCTTCCGGCAATAGCTTTTACGTTTTTTTCGTTGGATTTTAGACCGTCCAAAAGAATGTTCTGTTCTTTTTCAAACTCTTCTTGTGTAAAGTTTGGGTTTAGTGCGGCGTCGGCCATGAGTTCCAAAATACGACTTGAGTATTTGGACAACCCACTTGCAAAAGCACCTGAAGAATTAAAACTAATAAAAGAGCCCATATAATCCACTTCCTCGTTAAAGGCATCCTTCTCGATATGCGTTGATCCTTTTCCCAAAAGACTGCCCAATAATTGGCTGACTCCAGCTTTTTTGCCTTCGATAAAAGGAGGATTGTCTATGGAAAGCGTATATGAGACTCTAGGTAATTTGTTGTTTACCACTACAATGACCTTAAGACCATTGTCTAGCTCAAAACTTTGTGGAACACCTAAATTAATTACAGGTGGCGGCCCCGTTTTTGGTTCTTTGCTTCTATCTATTTGCGCACTGATTACCAATGCGGTAAATAAAAATATGCTTGTTATGATTTTTTTCATTTTACTTGCTTTCTTTTTTATTCTGTGGTAAATATTCTAACAATAATCGTTGATTGGCACCTAGGTACTTCTTGGCTACCTCCATAATCTCTTCCCTGGTGATTGATCTATAGAGGTCTATCTCCGTATTTATTAAATTGGTATCCCCGTAC
>JBATIW010000390.1:0-2601 GCA_049668005.1 Maribacter sp. | reverse complement strand
AAATTTTGGGAAATTTGAATGTTTACGGCAACCTCATTAAGACCAATTACATACTGATCCCCTTCTGCCATAAAGCGATTGTCACAAGTTACAGCAAGTACGCACCCTCCTGCAGGGGCATGACCTGTAATTGCGGCAATAAAAGGTTTTGGGAACTGTGCCAGTTCCTGGTAAAGCGTTCCGAATGCACCGAAAAAATCATTGATCTGCAATTCGTTGTACTGAATCAGCTCGATCAGATCCAAGCCTGCCGAAAAATAATGCGGCTGTCCCGTAAGGATCACCCCTTTGACTTCCTGATCATTCTGTAATTCCCGGAAGGTTTGGAGAAGCTCTTGTACCATTTCATGATTAATGG
Source organism: Maribacter sp. (assembly GCA_049668005.1). GTDB lineage: Bacteria > Bacteroidota > Bacteroidia > Flavobacteriales > Flavobacteriaceae > Maribacter_A. The sequence goes on along the minus strand of JBATIW010000390.1, from coordinate 2,243 downwards.
CATTTACCTTGCCTCGATTCATTTGGACAATGGTGTACTCCTGTTTTTTTATGAGTTGTATTGTGTTCATTTTGGCTTTCTTCCTAATAATCAGTGCAATGAGGTTCCTCCGTCCAAGGTAATGGTTTGTCCGGTAATATATTTCGAATTATCGGAGGCTAGCCATGCAATGGCCTCTGCAATTTCATCTGCCTCTCCGAACCGATCCATGGGAATGAGTCGCCTTAGGGTATCTCCCATATCCGGTCTTGAACCCAATAAGCGGTCTAATAGGGCGGAATTAGTATACCCTGGGCATACCGCATTGATCCTGATATTTTTACGGCCATATTCAAGGGCAGCTGATTTGGTCATGCCTACCACAGCGTATTTACTCGCACTGTACGAAAGGTTGTATCCCGAAGGTTTCAATCCTGCTAGGGAAGCTACATTCACTATGTTGCCATAAGCTTGCTTCACCATTTGCTGCAAGGCTACTTGCATACAATAAAATACCCCAGTTTGGTTCACGGCAATGACATTGTGCCAATCTTCGTGAGTGTGGTCGGCCGTCTTCTTTTGATTTTTACCGCCAATACCGGCATTGTTGACCATAACATCCAATCGGCCATATTCATTTACCGTTGTAGCGACCAAAGCTTCGACTTCTTCAAATTTTGTGACATTGGCTTGTATCGCCAATGCGTTTCCGCCAGCTTTTTTTATCCCATCGACCACCCCTTGGGCGCTATCCATATAAAGATCTGACACTATGACGGTTGCACCATGTTCCGCAAACATAGAAGCCGTTGCTGCTCCGATTCCTCGGCCTGCACCGGTAATGATCACAATTTTGTTTTCCAATTCCATAGGCAATAGACTTTAGTATAGATTGTCAATTCGCTTTTTCTGAATGGCTTGCCAGGCCGTGTCGCAACATAAGGCTGAAACCTTGTTCAAATTCGCAAATCGAGGGTCAGTGGTATGCCCATTTTTGAATCGATAATAGATCTGCTGGGCAATAACCGCTATCTTAAAAAGCCCATAGGCAAAATAAAAGGTCAGGTGGTCTACGTCCCTACCACTATTTTGGGCGTATTTTTGCACTATTTCCGATCGTGTAGGATTTCCTTCCATTACCGTTGGGGAAGGCAGTCCATGTTTAATGAATTCAGCGTCACTTGAAGTGGTCCAATACGCCAAGGAAGTTCCTAGATCCATTAAAGGGTCCCCTAAAGTACACATTTCCCAATCCAATATGGCCGCCACTTTTTTCCATTGGTCGTCGGCAAATACAATATTATCATATTTATAATCATTGTGGATCAAACTGAAATTGTACTGTTTCGGTTGCTTGTCTTCCATCCACCCCATGACCTTATGGGCAGACACTACCTTCTCTGTTGTCGCAGCAAGGTATTGCTTTCCCCAGTTGGTCACTTGCCGCCCAACATACCCCTCGGGCCTGCCCAAAGTATCCAATCCGGCAGCTGTATAATCCACTTGGTGCAGTTCTACAAAGGTATCTAACCAGGTATCGGCTATGGTTTTAAACGCTTTGGGAGCTATCTTCCGCTCCCGGGCCTCCTTGGCCGTTAAAATGATGCCGTCTACCTTACTCATAATATAAAAGGGTGCACCCAATATATCGGTATCCCCAGTATGTAAGTAGACCTTGGGTGTTTTGCTGAATACCTTATGTAGATTATGGAGCACTTTGAATTCCCTGCCCATATCATGTCCCCGTTTTGGTGCTGAGAAGGGTGGGCGACGCAGTACGTATTCCTTGTCTTCAATTTTTAACAGATAGGTCAGATTGGAATAGCCGTTATAGAACTGGCTTACGATCAATTGGCTTTTTTCAGAATTGATCAACTCCTGCTGTACCAAAAACCGCTTCAGGTTTTCTTCCTGAAGTTCTTCCCCTTTTCGAACGGTCTTGGTCAATTCTTTTTCAGGCATGCTAATTATCGGTATATTTTTTAATCGTGTTTTTTCCCAGTTGACTAAGGTGTACCTCATCTGGTCCGTCTGCCAATCGCAAGGTTCGGGCCGAGGCATAAAAGTGCGCCAGTGGGGTGTCGCCGCATACCCCCTTACCTCCCATGATCTGAATGGCCCTATCGATCACTTTCAAGGCCATACTGGGTGCTACGATCTTGATCATGGCAATTAGGTCTTTAGCTTCCTTATTGCCAACCTTATCCATTTTGTCTGCTGCGGAGAGTACTAAGAGTCTTGTTTGTTCAATCTCGCAGCGTGAA
>JBATIW010000389.1:0-4920 GCA_049668005.1 Maribacter sp. | reverse complement strand
ATCCGGGTGATGTGAAGGCATATGGTATTGGCGTGGGTTATCAGCGATTCCATTGGAAAAAATTATTTACAACGGTACATGCAACCAACTTTATTCAGCAATTCCGTGATATAGAGGGCGAAAAAATCCAAAAGGGTTTTCAGTTATACCTTCAACTTATTGCGGGTTACCGTTTTGAATTCTTTAAGAAACGCCTTTACGTGGAACCTGCATATTCCTTCAGATATTGGCCTGTTAATACCAACTTTCCTGAATCCTTTGAGTCAATTGAAAGAGGGAAAAACAACTACATACTTGAGCCTAGTCTAAATTTTGGAATTCGATTTTGATAGCTGATTATAAGAGGAAGTTTCTAAAAAAGGATGAAAAAACCCACTAAAGTATTAGCGGAGTAGCTATATCAGTACTCGTACTTAAAGCCATACGATGTGTATCATAAGAAATCTTAGCATGGAATGAATCAGAAAACCGCTATTAAAATATTTTCTACATATTCCAGCCCATGTTCTTCAATTATTTGGCAAATAATTGAAACTCTACATGATAATTCACTAAAAAATACGTTTAGAGTTCTATAACATTACTATTCAATTGGTTATGAAAGGTACAATCCTATCCCTGGTCTTACTTGTAACAATAGGTACCTACGGACAATTCCAAAAAGTAGATACGTACACGGCAAGTAACGGAACTATAATTTCCTCAGGGGATACGTTTAAGCTTGGCCTGGGAAGTGGGCAAGATGAAACATACCTTTATATTACAATGAAGCCGGATATTTCCTCCGCAGCTGCCTATAAAATGAAGAAAGGCAAAGCGGGTAAAAAATTTACGGTGGAATTAATTCGTAAATTGAAGCGTCCTATCGGTGGCCTAACAGGAGCCACGGTCATTTTTAAGGTTGGTAAGACCAGATATTTAGTTGATCTGGAGAATGCCATCCGGACAAAAGAGATCATTTTTCTTTAACCACACATTCCCAAAACCAGAACAATTCACTATTCACAAACTTAATATATGTTAATGCTTTGCTTAACTACTATTTAGCAATTAAGGATTTAATTAGCGTTTAAACCTTTGCTTTATTTGCATTTACCTATTTATTCTTAGAAATAGGAAAATTGTTGAATAATACGCACAAAACTGGATTTACAATTTTTATATACGGCTCGATCAGTTAAGCATATTCTGGGTGGTAGCGGCGAAAAATGACTGACTTTCCCATATTTTTAGTACTTTGAGAGCACCCTTATGACAAGAGACATTATAGATATCAACGACTTTACCATTTTGGTTGAAGAAGCCAAAGTAAATGAACCTACAATAGATTCATGCTATTTTGAAGAATCACTTATTGCCGTCGCCTTTTACGGCTCTGGAAATGTTGATTTAACGGTAAAATATATAGACAAACAAAAAGAGTTTACCCACACCAAAGGCTTGGCCCTTTCATTTTATGCAGACGAAAATGTAGAATTCATACATTCAGTCTCTTCCTCCAAACCATTACAATGTTTAGTAATTGCAACAACCATAACAGCCATAGAGAAACTTCCTAACCAAGAGGGTGAGTTGTTTGGAGAAATGCTTGATCAATTGGTTAATCCTAAAGATCATTATGTCGAAGGACCTAGTTTCATTATGACCCCTGAAATGCAAACGATTGTAGAATCTTTATTTAATATTCAATACCAAGGTAAAACCAAAATGATGTTTTTTAGAAGTCAAATAACAACACTTCTTTCTCATTTTTTTGGCCAGTTAGCGGGCTTAAAAACGGAAAAAATAAACATTCCCGAACGGGAAAAATTAAATCAAGCCAAAGAAATCTTATTGAAAAACATAGACAATCCACCTTCACTCAGCGAAATTTCCAAGGAAATAGGGTTGAACACCTTTAAATTAAAAAAGAACTTTAAAAAAGTATTTGGCGTGCCTGTCTTTAAATATCTTCAAAACGAGCGTCTTACTCTAGCGCATAAAATGATTCGAAATCAGGATACCACAGTTCAAGAAGCTGCCTGGCATGTCGGCTATGATAGTCTGAGTTCTTTCTCTAATGCCTTTGAAAAAAAGTTTGGTTATCGCCCCAGCCAAATTAAGTAAGCTACTTTTCGAACAGATCTTTATCCTTTTAAGACAAACCCCTCTTTTGTCTTCATCATAGTTTTGTCTTGTAATTAAAAATTATATAGACATGAAAACTAAACGTGCAATTTTAATAGTTATAGCCATTTGGGTCATAGGCATACTTTTTTATTCAATATCCTTTTATGTACCCATTTTAGAAAATGCTGAGACGCAAGCAAACCTTGTGTTGTTTATTGTAGTTATGCCATTAGTCTGGCTGGGATGTTCTTTCTATTATAAAAAAGATTACAAAACCCATGGTTATAAGGTTGGTCAGACCATGTTGTTAACAGCAGTTGCATTAGATGCACTAATCACTGTCCCATTCTTTGTAATGCCTAGTGGAGGAAATCATTATAGCTTTTTCACTTCGCTTGGGTTTTGGATTATAGCTTTTGAATTTCTAGCGGTAGCAGTATTATACTGGTATACCCGAGTATACCCTCACCATAGAACATCAAAACAATAAATTATGGCTTTCACCATTGAAAATACGGCAATTATTGCACTCGTATTATTAACCGGATTATCAGCTGGATTATGCTTTACATGGACTAATGCCATTACACCAGGCATTGGTAGATTAGATGACTTTGGGTATTTGCAATCCTTTCAACAAATGAACAGAACCATTTTGAATCCCACATTTTTCATCGTGTTTTTTGGCCCTCTATTACTAGGAATCATCAATTTGTTTGTAATGAGAGGTGCATCGAGTTCATTTATTTGGTTATTGGGCTTTGCGGTATTGATATACTTTCTAGGGGTAGTCCTAGTGACCATTTTTGGCAATGTACCGCTTAATGGGCTGTTGGATAATACAGACTTGGGTATTGCAACTATTGACGAGCTTAGGCAAGTCCGCGAAAAATTCGAAATAAGATGGAACCGGTTGCATTCAATTAGGACATTTGCTTCGTTTATCTCATTTCTATTACTGATAATCAGCCTATCACAAAATATCAAAACATACTATTAATATCATAATCATATAAAAAATGAAAAATTCAAGTAACATTTTAGTAATTGGCGGAACTGGAAAAACCGGCCGCAATGTAGCAAGTAAATTAATCGAAGCTGGTCACAACGTTAGAATTGGTTCTAGATCTGCAACACCTTCATTTGATTGGGATAACCCCGAAACATGGGTAGAGAGCATGCAAGGCATGGACAAAGTCTACATCACATTCCAACCGGATTTAGCAGTTCCAGGAGCATTGGAAGCGATAGAAGAACTGACAAAATTAGCTAAAAGATGTGGTGTGAAAAAATTGGTACTACTATCTGGCAAAGGAGAGCGAGAAGCCGAGCTTTGTGAACAAGTTGTTATCCACTCTGGTTTGGATTATACCATTATACGTGCCAGTTGGTTTAATCAAAACTTTAGTGAGAGCTTTTTCTTGGAGCCTATCTTGGAAGGATTTGTGGCATTACCTCAAGCCGAAGCCAAAGTACCTTATGTAGACACCGATGATATTGCCGATGTGGCTGTTGAAGCATTATTGCATGATAAACACAATGGGGAAATATACCAACTCACTGGGCCAAGACTACTAACATTCAAAGAAGTTATCCAAGAGATTTCTGAGGCTACAGGAAGAGAAATTGCCTTTACACCAATTGCTTTGACTGCCTACACAAGCGTAATGAAGCAACAGGGTGTGCCAGCTGATTTTATCTGGCTGGTTGAATACTTATTCTCCGAAGTTCTTGTAAATCCCAATAATTCTGAAATTACCCATGATATTGAGAACGTCTTGGGTAGAAAACCAAAGGACTTTACCCAGTATGTACAAGAAACAGCTAATTTAGGTATATGGAATCCAATAACAATTAATTCATAGAACATGTCATGAAAAAATACATTATCACATTTAGTGTCATTCTTTACGCAATCGTCGTTCCTTTTTTGGAAATTAATGACACTCATGTTTTTAATACAGATTGGACACCGCATGTCCGTATCCATGAAGTATGGCAACTCCTGGTTAATACAGGTATAGGCGTTTTATGTCTATGGCTGGTTTGGTTTAAAAATGAAACCAAGATCAGCGCGATATTGAGTTTGTTGATAACAGGAGGGTTTTTAATGGCTTTCATTTTGAAAGACCTTTACGGAGGATCTATGAAATATATAGATGGAAGTGAAAAGACAATTTTAAGCGTGAATATTGGTGTTTTAGGATTTGGATTAGCCTTTATTTTAGTATTATACACCGTAATGACGAAAACGTCAAAGTCAACGTTCAATCAATAAGCAACGACATGAAATTTAGAAAAGCTACAAAAAATGACATCAGCGCCATTGTAGCAATGATTGCAGATGATGAACTAGGTAAAACTAGAGAGGATTTTCGAATACCACTACCAAAAGCATATTATAGCGCATTTGAAAACATTAATGCTGATAATAATCAAGAACTCATCGTTGTTGAAAGTGAAGAATCAGGTATAATTGGAACTTTACAATTATCATTTATTCAGTACTTAACCTATCAAGGAGGTATAAGGGCGCAAATTGAAGCGGTGCGCATAAGAAAAGACCAAAGAGGAAAGGGTCTGGGCGAGAAAATGTTTAATTGGGCCATAGACAGGGCAAAAAAAAGAGGAGCCCATTTACTTCAACTTACGACCGATAAAAAAAGACCCGATGCCTTAAAATTTTATGAAAGCCTAGGTTTTAAAGCCAGTCATGAGGGAATGAAGATGCATTTCAAAGCAATCGAAAAATTTCCTCTGTAGGTAAATAACCAGGCGTTTCCTGCTCGATTATCTTTTTATCCCTTTTTG
>JBATIW010000388.1:0-2436 GCA_049668005.1 Maribacter sp. | reverse complement strand
GTTGTGGGGTGTCTAACTTAAAAGTAAGAAAATTGGCATAGGCAATTTGAAGTTGCAAGGTCTGGCTTTTATACCCATGGATTTCTACTAAAGCCCCATATTTTTTACTAATTTCGGTCAATGTTTTTTCATCGGTATCCCTTAATTCAATGTCGATCAAATTCAATTGCGCGTTCAATCTTGTGACCTCATCCATTGATTGTGCTACCACATATTCAAAGATTGACTTAGCAATCCCATTTTCATTATCCTCCGATGCCATATTGCCAAGACTTACCAAGCGTTGAATAGAGCCACCTTCCATTCTTCGATAAATAGCCTTCTCTTGCCTAAAGGCACTATTGTACTGCTTTTGTTGAACAAATAACCAGCTTAATAGGTCATTCCAAAGAACATCAGGATTTTGCTGCGCATTTCGTAATAATATTTTTTTAAGCTTTAGGTTGTTCTCATTTTCGGCATCGGAAGATATAAAATCATCAATACTTCGGAGAACATTCGATTTTGAGGTCTTTCCATTGATGAGCAAGTTCAAATAAGAGGTGTACATTTTATCAATATTACCCTGTTCCCCATAAATTCGGGCTAATTGATAATTATAATCCAGTTTTGGATTTAACTCCATTGCCTTGGAATAAGCCTTTAAGGCATAATCCAATAGCGCGTATTTCTGAAACCGAAATGCGATGCTGTAGCCAAAATTCGGATTTTCATTGATTTTGGCCAATGCCTTATCATAGTATTCCGCGGCCTTTTCAGGCACATTTTGCAGCGCATGGTTATGACCCAATTCTATCAGTAATATAGGGTAAGTGTTGCCTTCATTAATTTTTTGAAGTATGTATTCCTCAGCTTCGTCGTAACGCTCCAATTGCTGGTAACACGCTATGAGCCCTTCTGAATAATCGGTTCTCCTAGGATTGGTTTCTACTAATTTTTCGTAGAATACAACTGCCTTTTCAAAATCCCCATCATTAAAATATTGTTTCGCCAGAAAATCATCTTGTGCAACTGCAAAATGCATGAAGCCTAAAACAAAAATGAATAAGAATAATCTCAAAAGCACGTTTTTCCCAAAGATACGCAGAATGCACAAAGCTTGTGTTAATGTTTATGCAAAACCCGCTTAGTTGATGATGTCAAATCCACAATACGGGATTAGAATTTCAGGGATTTTTATCCCATCTGGAGTTTGATAATTCTCCAGGATGCCAGCTAATACCCGTGGTAATGCCAATGAACTACCATTCAAGGTATGCGCCAATTGGTTCTTGCCATTTTCATCCTTGAATCTAAGTTTCAATCTATTGGCCTGATAGGCTTCAAAATTGGAAACTGAGCTAATCTCAAGCCAGCGATCTTGTGCTGTTGAGAATACTTCAAAATCATACGTAAGGGCAGCGGTGAAACCGAGGTCGCCCCCGCAAAGGCGTAATATTCTATACGGCAATTTCAATTCACGTAAAATAGTCTTCACATGTTCAACCATTCCATCTAAAGCAGCATAAGATCCTGAAGGATGTTCTACGCGAACAATCTCTACCTTATCGAATTGATGCAAACGATTTAAACCGCGAACATGTGCGCCATAGCTACCAGCTTCCCTTCTAAAACAAGGGGTATATCCTGTATAACAAATTGGAAAGTCACTTTCATTTAGAATAACATCCCGAAAAATATTGGTTATGGGAACTTCCGCTGTCGGAATCAAGTATAAATCATCGGCACCCACGTGGTACATTTGACCTTCCTTATCGGGCAATTGTCCTGTTCCATATCCAGATACTTCGTTTACTAAATGGGGCACCTGTATTTCGGTGTATCCAGCTTCAGTGTTCTTATCCAAGAAATAAGCAATCAAAGCACGTTGTAAACGGGCTCCTTTACCTTTATAAACTGGAAAACCAGCACCTGTGATTTTCACACCAAGTTCAAAATCAATAATATCATACTTTTTGGCGAGCTCCCAGTGCGGTAAGGCATTGGTATTCAAAGTAGGTACCCCGCCTTCTTTAAAAACCTCTTCGTTGTCCGCTTCCGTATTTCCGGAAGGCACCAATGCATTTGGAATGTTGGGTATCTGATATAACAGGTTTTGTAATTCTTCGGCAGTAGCATTCAATACATCGCCCAAGCGTTTGGAATCCTCCTTTAAACCACCTGTTTTTTCTTTTAATACATTGGCTTCCTGTGCTTTTCCATTTTTAAAGAGTATACCAATCTCTTTGGATAATTTATTTGATTCAGCTAAGGTGTTGTCTAATATCGATTGGGTGGCACGCCTCTTTTCATCCAATTGAAGTATATTTTCCAACATTGGGGCAGCATCAATGTTTCGTTTTTTAAGCGCAGCGATGATTTTGTCTTTTTCCTCTCGTATAAGCTGTAACTGTAACATGGATTTTGTTTAAGGGGCAAATTTAAGCTTAATTGACC
>JBATIW010000387.1:0-16886 GCA_049668005.1 Maribacter sp. | reverse complement strand
ATGAAGACCTCAACAGAAATTTTCCTGGCAAAAAACAAGGGAATAGATCGCAACAAATGGCTTATCAAATCAATGAAAAGGTCCTTTCACATTTTGATTTCCAGATAGATATGCACACTGCTAGCTTTGGTAGGGTAAATTCTTTATACGGGAGGGGTGATATGACGAATGATACATTGGCCATAATGCTAAAACTGCAGAAACCTGATATTATCGTATCCAATAAAGGGAAACCCAGTTTTGGCACAAGCAGTGGCCAGACGATGAGGGCAGCTGCCTTGGCACAAGGAATTAAGTCGATTACAGTAGAGTATGGAGATCCACAAGTGTATCAACCAAAAATGATTGAACGTGGCGAAGAAGGAATAGAGAATCTATTGAAATGGCTCAAAATGAAAACCGGAAGTGTTGGGATTCCAGAGATTGAAAACGTTTGCAGCAAGTCATATTGGTTGTTCACCAATCATGGAGGTTTACTTCAGATAGAAGTAGGTTTAAATCAGAAAGTTTCGAAAGGCCAGCGTATTGCTATATTAAAAAATCCTTTTGGTGTAGTTTTGGAAGAATATTACGCCCCTGAAGATGGTATAGTCATTGGTAAAAGCAATAATCCGGTAAATATTATCGGGGGAAGGATCATTCATTTGGGAATTTTGCAAAACCCTACTAGATGATTACACCGTGGCTTCTTTCGAAACCTATTTGCCTAAATATTTGCCTTTGCCACACCCTTCCCCACGAAATCGATTTTGGTTGACCAAAAATCCTTGGTTTGAAGAAAAGGTAGTGCCTGATTTACGACAGCGGGTCGCAAAGATTTTGAAAATATAAGTTGGTCATTCCTGCGATGGCAGGAATCCATAATACAAACCATAAGTAGCACATGCGAAAGCATAGCCTATTGTTTGAAGAATCTCTTGACTTGATGTTTACGTATAAACGAGTTTGGGATTTTCCCTTACAGAAGCTCCATTGAAATGACATTTAAGAAAGCCACTAAAAAGTCACGAACAACCAATAATTAATAAACTCCTCCGCCATGCTTTCCCTTCTCCCAACCATGTTTTCCTAGATATAGGTCACCACTTTCCACAGCGCCATCCTCGATTGAAGTCCCCATGGAGTCGTTCCAACGGTTCAAATATCCGAAAAGTGAAATAACGCCAAGCATCTCTACAATCTCACCTTCATTCCAGTACTGGTATAAGCGCTTTTTGATTTCTGCATCTACGCCATTGGGCACTTGAGAAGCAACCAAAGAAAAGTCCAGCGCAGCGCGTTCTGCATCTGAAAATGCTGAGTGGGTCCTATACTCCCAAATATTGTCCAACTGTTCCTGTTCTGCACCGTAGCGTTCCGCAGCGCGTATGGCATGCGCTTGGCAATACCGGCATCCTGTTGAGTTACTACTTACCCAAGCTATCATGCGTTTAAGGGCTGATGTTACCCGCCCCTCATTGGCCATTACCGCTTTGTTGAGGTTGATAAAGGCCTTTGAAATCGCCGGTCTGTGTTGCATGGTCAATACCGAATTTGGACAAAAACCCAAGGTCTCATTAAAGAATTCCGCTAATTTTTTTGTTTCTGAATCGTGCTTAGGGTCAAGGGGTTGTACTAGTGGCATAGCTGTGGTTTTAAATCGTATTTTTAATAAAGCGCTGATTCGAATTATTATGCAAACTGGGTTTCAAATCCGTTGGCTGAATTAATCCCCTCGTAGCGAGGGATCTTATTTCTTTTGTTATATTTTTATCCTTCACAAGTAACGAAAAATTATGGGTACAACAAATCATATCACAACCAAATGGCTGGGCGGAATGGCTTTCGAAAGCAACAACACATCTGGCAATTCATTTAAAATAGAAGACGCTGATGAAGGTGACGGCCTTAGACCAAAATCATTGATGTTATCCGCACTAGCAGGATGTTCGGGCCTGGATGTGGCATCACTCATTAAAAAGATGAAATTGGACGTAGCTACTTTCAAAATAGATACGATTGCCAATATGACCGAAGAGCACCCAAAACATTATGATGCCGTGTTGGTTGAATACCATTTTTATGGGAGTAATTTAAACGAAAAGAAACTTCAAAGGGCCGTGGACCTTTCAGTGGACAAATATTGTGGTGTTTTTGAGATGTTCCGCCAATTTGCCAAAATGGAAACCAAAACGATTTTTCATCATTCATAAAAATAAATCGTCACTTCGAGTGATTTCGATTTTAATCGAAATTGTATCGAGAAGAAATGGGCAAAATCAATGAAACTATCTTTTGTTTACATTTTGGAATGTTCTGACGGAACATATTATACAGGGGTCACTTCAAACCTTGAAAAGAGAGTTTTTGAACATAAAATTGGAAGACATCAAAATAGTTATACTTTTAGTCGAAAACCACTAAAATTGGTATTTTTTGGGAATTTACGGACATTAATATGGCAATCGAAAAGGAAAAACAGATAAAAAAATGGTCAAGGGCAAAAAAAGCGGCTTTGATTAAAGGTGATTATTTGGTTTTACCAAATTTAGCTAAAAAGAAATTTCAATAACTTGTTCTCGATACATTCCGAAGCAGGTTCGGAACACTCGAACTGACGTTGTAGAATTAAATTTGAAACTTTAACTTGAATAGAAGCATGCGTTGGACGCTCAAACCTAAACCGGAACAACAGCAATTAGAGGACCTTTCCAATGCTCTTAAAGTTGATGGTTTGGTGGCTCAACTGTTAATTCAGCGAGGGATTACAAATTATGCTGATGCCAAAAAATTCTTTCGGCCAGAATTATCCGATTTATATGATCCTTTCTTAATGCAAGATATGGACCTGGCCGTTGCCAGAATTGAAAAAGCCATGGTCAATGAGGAAAATATCTTGGTTTATGGCGATTACGATGTTGATGGCACCACTTCGGTAGCTTTGGTTTCATCCTATTTGTTGCAACATTACCCCAACGTTGCCACATATATTCCAGACAGATATGACGAGGGATATGGAGTTTCATATAAAGGAATTGATTTTGCCGAGGATAATGGCTTTTCACTGATTATTGCTCTGGATTGTGGGGTAAAAGCCGTTGAAAAGGTAGCCTACGCCAAGGGAAAAGGTATAGATTTTATTATTTGCGATCATCACAGACCTGGGGACCAATTACCGGATGCTGCAGCGGTTTTAGATCCAAAACGCGATGATTGTTCTTATCCTTACGATGAACTTTGCGGTTGCGGAGTGGGGTTTAAATTGGTACAGGCATTGGCAGTAAAGAACGGAGAAACCATTGACGATTTAATTCCATATTTAGACTTGGTAGCTACTGCAATTGGAGCTGATATTGTTCCTATTACCGGCGAGAACCGAGTTCTTGCTTATTTTGGATTGCAGGTTATCAATGCTAATCCGCGAATTGGGTTCAAGGCCATCATCAATCAAATTAAGAAACAAGAACTGACAATTACAGATGTAGTCTTTATCATTGCACCGCGAATCAATGCAGCCGGCCGTATGAAGCATGGCCAGCATGCAGTTAATTTGCTGATTGAAACCAATTCGGAACAGGCCGAAGTTATTGCCAAGGAAATAGAACAATTCAATTTTGACAGAAGAAACCTTGATCAGGAAATCACTGAAGAAGCTTTGATTCAGATAACCGAAAACAAGGAGGAAAAGCGATTTACCTCTGTGGTTTATAAGGAGACTTGGCACAAAGGGGTTATCGGTATTGTTGCATCGCGATTAACGGAGACTTATTATAGACCCACTTTGGTATTTACTAAAAGTGGCGAAAAATTAGCTGCCTCAGCACGTTCGGTCAAAGGGTTTGATGTTTATAATGCACTTCATGCATGCTCGGATTATATTGAACAATTTGGTGGTCATAAATATGCTGCCGGGCTTACCTTGCTTGAGGATCAATATGAAGGATTCAAGAGTAAATTTGAAAAGGTGGTTTCCGAAAGTATAGACCCTAGTTTGCTTTCACCAGAGATTAAGGTAGACGGGATGATTTCCTTAGGTCAAATAACCCCAAAATTACTGCGGATACTACAGCAATTCGCACCCTTCGGGCCTGGGAATATGACCCCGGTTTTCATGACAGAGAAATTAAGGGATACTGGATATGCCAAAGGCGTGGGGGAGGGTGAAAAACATCTTAAAATGTCTGTTACCCAAAATAGTTCAAGGCCAATTGGGTGCATTGGATTCAATCTTGGGGATAAATTAGATTTGGTTTCTAATAAAAAGACCTTTAATGCTGTTTTTTCGCTGGATGAAAATGAATGGCAGGGGAATGTGAGCTTGCAATTGAAAATAAGGGATATTAAATAAGTCCATTCTATGAAAATTGAACATTTGGCAATATGGGTGAAGGATCTAGAAGGCATGAGGGCATTTTATGAGACCTATTTTGGCGCCAAAACAGCTAATAAATATCACAATCCATCGAAAAAATTTACTTCCTATTTTTTGAGTTTTGAGGAAGGCCCTAGATTGGAATTGATGCATAGACCCGATATTGACAAAAATTTAAATGGCATAGCCGATCATATCGGCATCAGTCATTTTGCGGTTTCTGTTGGCTCCAATGAAAAAGTGGATGCTCTTACGGCGCAATTAAGGGATTCAGCTTATAAGATTATCGGAGAACCAAGAACAACAGGTGATGGCTATTATGAAAGTGTGGTTTTAGACCCTGAAAACAATACCATAGAAATAACCGTTTAGGTTTCGAACTTTTTCAAGGAGAGCTTTTTACCATCGTACTCACCATACGTAAAGTGAGAAACCCAGTCTCCAAGATTCACATACTTTGATTTGTCGTTCAAATCAATTTCCAAAGGCAAATGGCGGTGACCAAAAACGAAATAATCATGATGGTCTAGTTCCAATTTTCTTTTACAGTATTGTACCAGCCATTCTTTTTCATCCCCTAAAAATTTTATGTCCTCATCACCAGAAATCAATTTATTCTTTACGGATAGATACTGGGCCAGTTTCACCCCTAAATCAGGATGCAACCATCTATAAAACCATTTAGCTACAGGATTGGTAAACACCTTTTTCATGCGCTTATAACCTTTGTCACCAGGTCCCAAGCCATCACCATGACCTATAAAAAAAGAAGTGTTGTTGCATGTGAACTGTTGGGGTTTATGAAAAACGGGAATATTCAATTCTTCCTCAAAATAGCCATTCATCCATAGATCATGATTGCCCACAAAGTAATAAATTGGAATTCCAGCGTCTGTAATTTCGGCAAGTTTGCCCAAAGTACGGGTAAATCCCTTAGGTACCACCATCTTATATTCGAACCAGAAATCGAACAGATCACCTAGGAGAAAAATTGCGGCCGCATCTTTCTTTACATTATTTAACCAAGCAACGAATTTCTTTTCGCGTTGCGAACTTTCTTCCATGGCAGGGCCCCCCAGATGGTTATCACTGGCAAAATAGACCTTTTTACCTTCCGGAATATTGATGGTTTTCATCATTAGTGTAAATATAGGAAAAAGCCTTCGCCCATTTAATTATCAGAAGCATACCACTCTGCAAAAGAGGTTTCCGTTTCCTTTAGTTTTAATGAATGTAGTTTTATGTTCTTAGGAAGCCTGGCGTTGATCTTTGCCGCGAAATCAACAACCATATTTTCGCTTGTTGGTTGGTAGTCAGCCAAAATAACCTTGTGGTCACGACCCATTAATTCCTTAGCCAATTCTACATGTGGGGTATTTTTATTGAAAACCGTTGCATGATCAAAAGGATTTACAATTTCTTCTTTCACGATTTTCTTAAGATCACCAAAATCGATGACCATACCCAATTTAACATGCGAAGTGTCTGTAATTGGTGTTCCGATAACCGTTACGGATAGTTTATAACTGTGACCATGTACATTGCGGCATTTTCCGTCATACCCATATAAGGCATGACCGGTTTCAAAAGTGAATTGTTTGGTTATCCTAATATTAGCCATAAAAGTAATTTAAGATGCAAAGGTAGACATTCTTTAAAATAATCCTCGATCCATAATACTAAGGGAATTGCCAGAAATTCAGGGGTTACCTAATATGGGTTGGGTCCAAGCCATTTCAAAGATTAAATCTTCTATAGGATTGTCCTGTTTTTTTGAAGACGTGACTTTGCACCTCACAAACAAAAGGTCATCGGGCATCTCATAACTGCCACTATTGGCTTCAATAGACTTTAATACTTGGCTTTCCGAATCGCCTATCTTGCAACCAATAAAATCTATGGTATAAGTGATATCAGTTTCTGGAACTATTTCTATTGAAAGTTCGCCTGAGGTGCTATCTATTGTATGAATTTCAACCCCGGTACTGGCATAGAATTGCCCAGCTTCCATTGCTGTAATCAATGATTTGGCTGACAAGGTATCTGCTTGGACCATGACCCAACCCCTGCCAGCATTACTCCATTCAGAGCCAGCTCTATGGTAATGATGCGAATCGTCTGTGGCCAGTCCATACATAATAGGTTTATTGTTTTCAACATAAGAGATATTGATTAAATCCCACATACTTTCTGTAGATATGTGAACTGAATCACCCATATTGTGGACCATTGGATGGCCGTTATAAACTTCAAAAAAGCGTTCACCTCTTAACGAAATCATGTCTTTCAACGCAACCCCGTACCCGAAGTTAGGATGATTGACATGGGGGAACATGAGTGTTCCTGTCTCTTCGCGTTGCCTGATTACTTGATCTAAATTGTTCTGAAGCACTTCGGCAACACTTCCACCGCCTTTAGGGTCTATTTTGTATTCCACATTGGTGGCGTTCATATGAAGTGGTTTGTCCTCAAAACTATCCGTTATTTCTTCAGATTGAATAGCCAAAAACTTCCCCGCTTCTTCAAACCGACTTCTATATTGGTTATAGGTTTTCAATTTAACCAAGATTTTATCTGAATCCAATTTATACTCTACCCAGTCCATCCCATAATCCTCTAAGTATTTCTTGAAGGCATTTTGATACATGGAATCTTCCCTGATAGTAATCCATTTTTCTCCCTCGGCCAGGGTATTGTGATCCGATAAGGCCAAAAATTGATATCCTTTGGATTTATACCAATCCATGATTACCTCTGGAAACTCATCCCCATCACTCCAATAAGAATGTGTATGCAGGTTTCCTTTGAACCATTGCTTTGCAACTTCTTTTTTTGTAATTGCTCCTTTATCCTTACAACTGTAGATAAATGCGAGCCCTAAAATCAATACGAAGGCTGTTTTAAAGTATTTCATAATTTCCTTATGGTTTGATGGTAAAAAATTCATCCCAAATTACTGTTTGACCGGTTTTGGCGGCATGTTTGGCAGCTTCCAATATCTGCACGACCAGTAAGTTATTATTCAATGAGGAAGGACTAAATGAAGCTATTGGCAGATCTTCTTTGACTACCTTGGTAAAATAGGCAAAAGGATCATGAATTCCCTTTTCCAAGGGTGCTGCTTTGATCGCTTTTGGACCATCCTTTTCATTTTCTAGAATTTCCATATCCTCCCCATTTTTACAGAGAACATAGCCATGTTTGCCATAAACTGCCATATCTTTTCTGTTGTGCGACCAGTTCCAGGAAGCTTGAATCACAACCTGTGTTTTGGGGTAGGTCAAAATTATGGTCGCATCATCGTCAACATTTGGGTACAGATCCGGTTTTATTTGATTGGTGATACAGGAAACCGTTTGGGGAGCCTCCCCATTCATAAACCAAGTGGCCAGATTGGCACCATAACATCCAAAATCGGTTAAGGAGCCCCCTCCATTTAATACAGGATCTGTCAACCATTCCAAAAATTCCTTGCTACAGCCTATTTCTTTGGGGCCGGGATGCCCTGTATTAAATGTAATCTTACCTATATCACCGATCTTGTTCTCTTTTAACACAAGCTCAAAAGCAGCATAGTTGCTACCGTACCATGAGGTCTCGTAATTCGTCATTAAATGTACATTGTGCTTTTCTGCCAGGGCCACCATTTTTTCGGCATGGTCTAAACTAACGGCCAAAGGTTTTTCAACCATAATATGGATTCCTTTTGGAGCAAAATATTCCACTACTTCCAAATGCCCATAAATATCATTGAAAGCCATTACAGCCTCTGGTTGTACCACTTCCATCATTTCTTCCATAGTATTGAAAACAATATCCATGGAATATCCATATTGCTTGCTGTGTTTTTCTGCCAAGGCGTGATTGGGTTCAACAATACCTACCATATCAATATCGCCAAATTTTTCTCGCCCTAAGATCCAATGAACATGATCGTGGGTCAAACCAATAATACCTACTCGTAAAGGTTCACCTTGGTACAGATAATCGGGCTCATTGGAATTTACTTCGGCAGTTTCGGTAGACTGTAAATTGCTCTCTTTTATATCTTGGCATGCACAACTTAATATAGCAACGAAAAGAAGTGTCCATAGATTCCTGATGGTTCTTGCAAAAGTCATTTTATTTGAGTTCTTGATTTACCCAAATATACTGAAGTCATTCGGGAATCTTTCTATTCCAAAGGATATCAACCTTAAAGCAATTAGAAGTGCTACCGTTTATGCTATAGAAGTAGTTATTGTAGGTGAACTCTGGGTATCTATCTTTTGAATTTACGTCTTACACGTATACGATTTACTAGGTAGGCAACTAGTGCGAATAGTGCAAAGAAAGGAAAAATCAGGTCGCTATTTAGAAAGTTTAAAATATCCATCTTAGTCAGTTGAACAAGTAAAACGAATTCTTACTTGGAATATTATTTTTTGAATTTGGATAGTGCATTTTTTGTGAATTCAGAAAGTACTAAAGTGCCGGTAATTTCAGCTCGTTCAGAGAGTAGTTGGTCCCAGTTTTCCGTACCCTCCCAAAGCACTTTTTTCCATTGGTAGAGTGCATCCGGATTATATGTTGATAGTTTTTGGGTAAAAAAATCGAGCTCCTTGTCCAATGCTGCCAACGAACCGAATACCTTCGAAAAAAGTCCTTTTTCCTTGGCCCAGTAGGCATTTTTCCATTCGGTGGGAGCGAGCGACATTTCAGCTAAGGCCGCCTTTCCTATTTTGCGTTCAACTGCGGGAGCAATGACCAAGGGAGCAATTCCGATCGATAATTCTGAAAGACGAATAGCTGCATTCTCAGATGCAAAAACATAGTCGCAAGCCGCTGCAAGACCAACGCCACCCCCAACGGCTTTCCCTTGAACACGGCCAATAATGACTTTTTTACAATTTCGCATGGCGTTTATGACATTGGCGAAACCACTGAAAAACACTTTGCCCTCATCAAGATCTGTAATGGCCATTAGTTCATCAAAAGACGCCCCACCGCAGAAAGCCCTATCTCCCTCAGACTTTAAAATGATCACTGAGACAGCGTGGTTTTCTGAAAGTGTGTTCAATTCTTCTGTTAGGCGATCCAAAAGCTCAGCTACAAATGAATTACTCGCGGGATGACCGAATTCAACCGTGGCAATATAATTTTCTATCTTGGTGTAAAGGCTTCCATTTTCTCTGTTAGTGCCCATAAATTATAGTTTTACTCAAAATTAAGCGTTTTGTAATAAGGGACGAAACTTTCTCCTGAACTTCCAAACAAGTGCGCCACCGCGAATTGCCATCCACACGGTAAGTGCTATCCATATTCCGTATAGTCCCCAATTGAAATATTTGGTTAAAAATAGGGTGGGGACAAAGCCTAAAAAGGTCGCTGTTAGTAATAGATTTCTAAGATATTTCATTTCACCCATACCTTTGAAAAGGCCATCAAAAACAAATGCAACCGTATTCATGGGGAGCCCCAAAATCAAAATGAAAAATATCGTATAAAATGTTTCAAGAACCTCTATTTCGTTTGTAAAAACACTACCAATGGGTTTGTAGAACAGAAAACCTGCGAGCATTAATACCAAGCTAACTATGGCTCCATATAACATGATTTTTTTGGCCAATCTCCAAAGGCCCTTATAGTCTTTTGCCCCCAGTAATCTACCACCCATAATATTTCCTGCAGCACCGTAGCCATCAATAAAAAAGGCGCCAAAGAGCCAGAGGTTAATAGCAATAGTATGTGCCCCAATATACTTATCCCCCAAAGCCGTTGCTTCCCTTACAGCAAGAATAAGGGCAACATTCAATGCAACGGCACGAACAAATAGGTTAAGGCTCATGACGATTAACCTATTTAATTCTTGATGTAACGGAAAACGTATCTTAAGGCTTATATCGGTTTTGGTCATTAGAAGTATAAATGCCATTATTGCCATAATGCCTTGGGCAATTAAACTGGCCCATGCCGCACCCTCCAAGTACATAGCATCAATGAAACCATCAATGCCAAACACCAAGAGAAAATCCAGACCAATATTCATTACCGCGCCTACGATTGCTATTAACATGGGATAATAGGTATTCTGTAACCCTCTGAAAATACCCATGACCGCAAATACAAATAAGGTTAAAGGGAAACCCCAGACACGAATGGAATAGTACGAAATGCAATACTCTAGGATTTTTCCCGAAGCATTCAATAATTCAAAAATCTCCTCAACAATAAAGATGGTTGAAAGTAGAATAACAATGCTCAGTACTATGTTCAGAAATATGGCCTGAGCGGGCAATGATTTAACTTCCTCTAATTTACCAGCACCTAAATATTGGGCTATTATGGCAGATATGGCACTACGTGTTTGGCCCAAGATCCAGATTAACATAGACAAAAAAGAGCCGACAATCCCTACAGCAGCCAGGGATTCCAAACCATCGATCGGAATATGCCCTACAATTGCCGTATCAGTAATCGATAGTATAGGTTCGGCTATCCCGGCAATAGTTGCGGGAATGGCAAGATTGTTAATTGTTTTAAAACTTACAGCGGTTTTCAAAGTTATACTTCTGGTTTAAAACACCATTTCATAACAATGAAAAGGATGTTCACTTTGTTTAGGAAAATAAATATCACCTAGTCTGTGATATCCTCGGGTTTCATAAAATTTTTGATTTCGTTTGTTTTGGCTAAATGTATCTAAGCGAACCGAAACAAAATTATGTTTCTTCGCATAGTTTTCTGCAAAATCCATCAATTTTCGCGCATATCCTTTGCCTTGTTGGTTCGGATGAACCGATAATCTATGTATGTAGGCATTTTTAGTGTTTGTAGTTAGCCATTGAATAGGAATATATTCTTTATCCATAAAAGATGAAATAACTATAGCGCCGATAATTTCACAATTCTTTTCCAAAACAAATAATTCCGATCGTTCAATGTCTTTTTCAAAGGCTTTTTTGGATGGATATTGTTCGTTCCATTGGTAAATCCCATTTTTGACCATATTCGCCGCACAGGCCTTGGTAAGGTTTAGAATCTCACTAATTTCCGATATCTTTGCACTACGAATCATGAATAGGATTCAATTTAATTGTAAATTTAATGCATTAACCAACAATTACTGATATGATAAACATCCTTGTTCCCGTAGGTACTTCTGCAACTGCAAATGAGACATTACAATATGCTGTTGATTTCGCAGCTGATTTCGAGGCTAATATTTATGTAATGGAAGTGTTCAGCTTTAGTGGGCCAGCCGGTAGTTTGGCCAATATATCCGATAAAATTGCGAAAAGTGGGAAGGAACGTTTAAAAGGGGTAATAAGTCAAGTAGATTCTAAAAAAGTAAATATAAAAATCGCCACGTACAATGGGGATTTAGTAGATGGGATAAAAGAGATAGACAATGAATTGGGCATAGATTTGATAATTCTTGCCCCAAGAAGCAATGATATTAATGAGGAACTTTATTTAGGCCATACCTCTGGTAGGATAATCAAACAGACGGATATTCCCGCATTAATAGTCCCCAAAGGCACTAAATACAAACCTTACAAAATTATATTGACTGCATTGAAGTCTGGTATTCTAAAACGAAAACGCATTTTAGACCCTTTAGTGGCAATATATAAGAAACATAATTCAAAAATTGAACTTCTTTTGGTAAAAACCCCTGGTTATACCGATGATGACTTAAAGGTCAATACCGCATTAATGGATATCAGTACCCATCTTACACTTTCAGAAAACGTTAACACTTACTTGGGGGTTTTGGAACATTTTCAAAAAGAACATCCAGATTTACTCTGTGTTTTTAGGAGAAAAAGGGGATTTTTTAAAAAATTGTGGGAAAAGAATACCATATTGAAATCTGAGTTCTATGTTCCGATTCCTGTTTTGATATTGAGTGTAAGTAAGGATTAATACAAAAGACCTTATTGCCAATTGGCGGGATTGGTTATCTCACAAGTGATGTTTTCACTATCAACAAGAACTCCGTCGCAATCATATAATATACATTTATATTTCATCAATTACTTGTGATAAAACCGAGTTATGATTCATTCTATTGATTCTGTAGATCAAGCACTCTTAGGATTTTCCCAAACAATTCACTATTCTCATAAACACCTTGAAAACTATGGGAACGAGGACCATAAGCAAATAGCGGTACCATAGCTCCAGTATGATCATGTGTAGTAAAATCACCTTCAATCATTTTCTTCTCTAAATTCCCCTGAGGAATACTGAAGCCAGAAGTTTCATGATCTGCCGTGATAATAACCAAGGTATTTCCTGTAGTATCGGCAAACTTTAGAGACTCTGTTATTGCCCTGTCAAAATCACCCCCTTCAGACACAATACCAGCAACCTCATTAAGATGACCATAGCTATCGATCTGGGCACTTTCAACCATTAAAAAGAAGGGTTTGTTTTTGGAGTGTAAAAATTCCAATCCGTTTTTAGTAGCTTCGGCCAATACATTTCCACGTCCCTTTAAAACACTGGGCACTTTACATTCTGAAATAAAATATCCCACCTTATCCTTTTCGTTTTGTTCAATGCCTTCTAAACTGTCAATAATAGTAAAAGTTTTTGATGTCCAGTCATTTTTAAAATCTTCCGAACCCCCACCAATAAACAATGAAAGTTTACTATTTAATAGATCGGCCGCGATTCTCAAGGTGTCAGATCGGTCTTTTTGATGAGCGTAAAATGACGCGGGAGTAGCACCTGTTATCTTATCGGTAGTAATGATACCTGAAACAAAACCATGTTCGGAGAGTAGTTCGGTCATATTTACCAAAGGCTGTTTGGAAGTGTCCATCCCAATCGAGCGATTGTAGGTTTTTGAACCAGTGGCAATAGCGGTGCCGGCCGCTGCCGAGTCGGTCGTAAAATCATCCGCGGATTGCGTTTTTAGTAAACCGATGCTTTTTAACTGGGTAAGGGTGAGTTCTCCTCCATTCGCCAATACCGATGAAGATAGCTGTGTAAGTCCATTGCCATCGCCTATAAGCAAAATAACATTTCTTACAGGAATATTTTTTTGGTCAGATATGAATTTAGGTCTATAAACTTCTGAACTGATTTTATTTTGATAAACACGTTTGTTCAAGGTTTTTAAATAGGAAGATGAAGCATAGGGCATATCAGTATTAATAAAATCAACTCCTAGTTCTAAAAATGCTTTCCAGGCGGTTTTGGAATCGGGGCAGCCCCAAAACCTAAAAGGTTTGCCATGTGAATGAGCCTTATCGATAACATCTTTAATTATGTCATAATCCTCAACGGTCAATCTTCCTTTTCCATTCCAGGTTGAAAATTTGCCAAAATCCAAGCTAATCAGTGCTACTTTATCCCAAAAACCCTCTTTTTGTAGATCTTCCAGACTTTGGTAATCGAATTTAATATAATCAGGATACTTAATATATTCATTTACCTTGGGTCTATTGCCCGATATTACAATAGCGATGTTTTCACTATGTAAAATTTTTGGATATTTCCCTAAAACGCCTATTAAAGCTTTCAAGGTCGAATAGGGTTCTGACTTAATGTCTATAAGCAATTGCAATGGCTGTTGGCTTCCCAATTTTAGTAATATTGCCTTTTGAATCGGTAATAAATATAAGTTTTCGATGGTACGATCAGGTTTGATCTCATTTTCACCATGTGTTGCGTACAGGGTATCGTTCTTAAGAAAAACATCTACTTCAATAGAGCACAATCCATTGGAATAAGCGTTCCAGAAAGGAACATTTTGTTCATAGTCGTTATGGGAATGTATCTTGTATGTACTTTTTTGTTGCGCATAAAATAATTGAACAACTAGAAGAAAAATGATTACGAATAGACTATTTGTTTTTTGCATAAAATAAATTTAAGGGTAATGAACGTAATCGGCGGTAAAACAATCTTTTATATACAATATTTAGATATTCAAATCAACAAAATAATATTAATACTAAAATGGGTAGCGAAAGTAAATGTTATGCAAACCTTTGCATTGACTTTTAATAATGAATAATTTCGAATTTCGTTTATTTATTGTTATTTTATTGTTAACATGCTAACTTAAAACAGTCTAATATGAAGAAAATTAAATTTTTGATGGTGATTATCCTGATCGGGATTTCAACCGTTTCATGGGCCCAGAACACAGTTACCGGTGTGGTAAAAGATGACCTAGGGATGCCACTTCCTGGGACCAGTGTGGTTGAAAAGGGAACAACCAATGGTACACAGACCGATTTTGATGGTAACTATACAATTGATGTAAACGCGGATGCCACTTTGGTGTTCAGCTATATTGGTTTTGCAACGCAAGAGGTTGCAATTAACCAAAGAAGTTCAATTGATGTTTCCTTATCACCTGACGCTACGTTATTAGAGGATGTTGTGGTCGTTGGTTATGGAACGCAAAAAAAATCTGATGTAACCGGTTCCATTGCCTCGATAAAAAGTGAAAATTTCAACAAAGGGGTGGTAGCCAACCCAGGGCAACTTTTACAAGGTAAGCTAGCAGGTGTTAATGTAACTTCTGTTAGTGGTGAACCAGGTGCTTCCCAAAACATTATAATTCGTGGTGTAGGAAGTCTAAGATCAGGTACAACGCCACTCTTTGTAATAGATGGGTTTGTCATTGATAATAGCGCAACAGGTCTGGAATCAAATCCATTGAACTTTATCAATCCACAGGATATAGCGGCGATTGATGTTTTAAAAGATGCTTCCGCCACAGCGATTTATGGAGCACGTGCAGCTAACGGGGTTGTTGTGATCACTACTAAAAAAGGAAAAGCGGGCAAAACAGAAATGAACTTGTCTGTATCAACGGCCTTTTCAACAATTTCGAATAAAATCGATGTTTTCAGTCCTTCCGAATTTAGACAACAAGTTGTTGCCGTTGGAGGCACATTAGACGATCAAGGCGCAAATACCGATTGGCAAGATGAGTTGACTAGAACTGGTATATCCAAGAATGTGAACTTCTCGATGAGCGGAGGCGCTAGTGATAAGTTTTCTTATTTCATATCTACCGGTCTCGATGATCAAGAGGGTACATTTGATAACAGTTCGTTAAAGCGATATTCCGGCAGGGTAAACCTGACCCAAAAAGCGCTGAAGGGTCGTTTCAATGTTGACTTCAACCTAACAGCTTCAAGAGTTTTAAATGAAAGGCCCAATGCGACGGCAACGACGTCAGACATGTTACAATTAAATCCTACAACACCAGTGTTCACGAATGGAGAACCTACATTTTTGGACGAACGCTTGAATCCTGTCCTACGGAACCGTATTTATACGGATGAAGCGAACAGCAATCGTATCTTGGCCAATATTGCGCCTTCTTTCGAGATTATAAAAGGGTTGACCTATAAAATAAACCTTGGTGTAGATTATTCCTCTACAACCCGTGATCAACAGCAAATACCCTATGTATTGTTAGAGGGAAGTGAGTTCGGATTTTTGAATACCCGTACCACAACCAATAGTAATTTTTTGGTCGAGAATACCTTGACATACGCATTTGACTCGGGAAAACATAATGTTGTCGCCCTGGCCGGGCATTCGTATCAAGAAACAAGTTTCGAGCAAAAATTATTGGAATTGGATGGCTTTGCCAATAACGGGATCGAACCTAGATTTCAAGACCAGATCAGTACTGAAATACTTCCGACGACACTCAATGCCACAGCTTTCAAAAATGAACTTCAGTCCTTTTTTGCTAGGGTACAATATGGCTATGACAGTAAATATTTGGTAACGGCGACCATGCGGGCCGATGGTTCCTCAAAGTTCGGGAAGAATAATAAATATGGGTATTTTCCTTCCATCGGATTGGGTTGGAATATTCATAACGAAAATTTCATGGCCGATAATACATTGTTCACCAATCTAAAAATAAGGGCAAGTTGGGGTCAGACGGGGAATCAAGATGGAATAGCCAGTAAAGTTAGCTTGGCAAGTTTTATTGATTCAAAGAATAACGATGATACCTATCCGCTAGATCCGAATGCTTCGACCTTGGATGATTATCCGTTCGGCACCGTGGCCGTTCGTACCGACAACCCAGACCTGAAATGGGAAGTCGCTACACAAACCACGGTTGGTCTTGATTTTGGATTATTGAAAAACAGATTGACCGGTTCGTTGGATTACTTTAATAAAGTAACGAGTGACGTGGTGCTGTTCGCCTTTAAGATCGACCCTATTCAGCCTACTGAAAAATTCTGGACGAACATTGAAGAAATGGAAATTAAAAACAATGGGGTTGAACTTGCACTGGATTATAGCAGTGATATCACTAAAGATTTTTCTTATAATATCGGCGGTAATATTTCCTATACGGATAATAAGGTGGTCAACTCCCCCTATTCCATACTAACCACAGGCGCGGCTCAAGGTGGTGGGCAAACAGGTGCTACCATCAATGGCTATCTCAATAATGAGCCGGTAGGTACATTCTATATGAAAGAGTTTATCGGTATCAGTGCTGAAGGGTTTAATCAATTTACGGATGTGGTTGCCGATGGTGAGTCTTTAGACA
>JBATIW010000386.1:0-4879 GCA_049668005.1 Maribacter sp. | reverse complement strand
AGACTTTTATTTCGATTCAAATAAAAATGTACAGACCAAAGGAACCAGTATCATTGTTTAATTAGAACTCGAGTTAATAATCGAACATACGATAGCCTCTAATTCGTCCTCCACTGAACACTTGGGAAATGGTTTGTTTGCTCGCCGATACCAATATCCCGCATTCCATTCATCCCCTTCTTTTCTGTGTAAATAAGCATGGATCCAGCTTCCCAGGGCCGTGGGCATTTCTTGGGCGATGTTATGGGAAGCCTCCCAGTCCCCTACTGCATCAAACCACATCGCCATAAGTCCGTCTGGCCAATCATGCTCTGGTTGATCATTTTCCAAAGTTTCAAGAAATTGGGTGAAATTCATTGGACGCATTATGATAATTTTTTAATCAATTTTCCAACGGTCAATCCTTGAACAATTATTGAGAATACGACGACCACATAAGTGATGACCAAAAACAAATCGCGATGCATTTCCTGGGTAAGCCCTAATGCAAGTGCAATCGAAATACCCCCTCTGAGGCCACCCCAGGTCATTATCAAATTAGTCCTTGGAACAAAATCCAACTTTTCCTTAAAAAAGTTAATGGGGAGCAGCAAGGATAAGTATCTACAAATCAATATAATAGGAACAGAAAACAAACCGGCAAGAACATAATTGAACTCAAAGGCCAGTACAAGGATTTCCATCCCTATCAATACAAATAAAATGGTGTTAAGAAGTATATCTATTAATTCCCAAAATTTATCTACATAGGTCTCGGTGATTTCAGACATGGAACTGTCCCTAAGTGTATCGTTACCAACCATTAGACCTGCTGTTACCATTGCCAAAGGTGCTGAAAGGTGCAATTTTTGTGCAATAACCGTTCCTACCATCACCGTGGCCAAGGTGATAATTACCTCAATATCATAGTCATCAATTGATTTCATTAATCGATAGGTGATCCAGCCTAATAATAATCCCAATACAATACCGCCGAATACCTCAACCCCAAAAAGTTCTAGCACATCAATGGCAGAAAATGTAGCATTCTTAGAGGAAGCAAACTGGTAAATTGTCAAGAAAACCACAACCCCAACTCCATCATTGAACAGGGATTCGCCCACAATCTTGGTCTCCAATTTTTTAGGGGCCCCTGCTTTTTTCAATATACCCAAAACAGCTATGGGATCGGTCGGGGAAATCAAGGCACCAAAGAGAAGGCAGTAAATAAATTCAACATTCATTCCGAATGCCATTAATAAATAATAGGTAGCAGTCCCTACAAGAAAAGTAGAAACCAAAACCCCCAAGGTAGAGAAAGCAAGAATAGGCCATCGTTGTACATGCAATTGCTGAAAATTGGTGTGCAATGCGCCTGCAAACAGTAAGAAACTCAACATTACATCTAACAACAGCGACTTAAAATCAATCTGGGTTATTATGTATTTCTCGGCATTCAACAGGGTATCATCAAAATAACTGAGTGCAAAAACACCTAAAGTAAATATGATTGTGATGACCATTAGCCCAATGGTATTGGGGAGTTTGAGAAAACGTACATTGATAAACCCAAAAATGGCGGACAGAAAAACAAGTATTGTAGCAATTAAAAAGTAGCTCATCGGTTATAGTGATGTCATTTAGTTTAGTTTTCAAAATTAAGGGAAACTTATACAAGTTGGCAAGCAATTCAATCTTTTCGCAACCAAGTGTCCGGGCTCAAATGAAATATTTTTTTCCATCCTTGAACAGCTTCTGAATCATATAGTTGCGGATAAGGGAATGGAGTAGTTATGGCATAATGCAGATGTGGTGGCTTACCCTTGGCATTACCTGTATCGCCAACCGTTCCCAAGACTGTTCCAGGTTTAACAGGCTGAAAGGCATGAGCCTCATACGAATCCAAATGCGCGTAATAATGAAACCGCCATTTTGGTCCCAATATCATAATTGACTTACCCCCTTTTCCCCCTTCATGGGTATAAACCACCATCCCATAGGTGGATGAAATGACGGCAGCACCCCTATCTGCAAATATATCAATCCCCTTATGTGTAATTGAAGTTCCCCAAGGGTAGGCCCAAAATGAATCTTCAGCCCAACTTTTGGTCGTTGCCCCGCTAACTGGAATTATCATTTTCTGTGGTATGAGAAACCCTATTCCTAAAAGCAGTGCTATGACCCAAAACCATTTTTTAAAATACCTATAGCGCACCAAATAGGCAATAGAAGATAACAATGCGTACCAAAAACGTCTTGTTGTATTGGTTATCATAAATGAATTCTTATTTCACCATGTCAAGAAAATCCTGTTCAGATAATAAAGGCACTCCTAAACTTTCAGCTTTTGTTCTTTTACTTGGGCCCATTTTATCACCAGCAACTAAAAATGCTGTTTTAGAAGAAATGGATGAGCCTACTTTACCTCCATTGTCTTCAATTAATTTTTTGAGTTCATCCCTACTTACTGTTTCAAATACTCCAGAAACAACAAATGTCTTTCCCTTGAATATTTCCGTTTGGTTTAAAAGTTTATCCGCTGACAACTCGAATTGTACCCCGTAACTCCTCAAACGGGCAATGTTCTCAAGATTTCTTTCATTTTGAAAGAATTCAACCACACTTTGTGCAATGCGTTCCCCTATTTCGTCAACAGCCTTTAACTCATCTATCGATGCAGCCATTAAGGCATCAATATTCTTATAGGCTTTTGCCAATTTCTTGGCCACCGTCTCACCAACAAATCGTATTCCCAAGGCGAATAAAACCCGTTCAAAAGGAATATTGATGGACTCAGCTACCCCATGGACCAGGTTTTCAGCCGATTTTTCGGCCATACGTTCCAAAGGCATTAGCTGCTCCTTGGTCAAAATATACAAATCGGCGTAGTTCCGCAGGAGTCCTTCCTTGAAAAGGAGTTCAACAGTTTCCCCTCCCAATCCTTCTATGTCCATCGCCTTACGTGAAATAAAGTGCTGTATCCGCCCTGTTATCTGCGTAGGACAACCGTAAAAGTTCGTACAATAGTGTTTGGCATCACCTTCAGTTCGCACGAGTTCCGTATCACATTCAGGGCAATGCGTGATGTACTGCGTTGGTTGGGAATCCGCACTACGTTTTGTAAAATCGACACCAATAATTTTTGGGATTATCTCACCTCCTTTTTCCACAAAAACCGTATCACCTTCCCTAACATCAAGCTTTTCAATCTGGTCCGCATTGTGCAAAGATGCTCTTTTGACCGTAGTACCAGCCAATAATACAGGCTCTAAATTGGCAACTGGGGTTATTGCTCCCGTACGTCCCACTTGATAGGTGATTTCATTTAAAACAGTTGACACTTGTTCTGTCTTGAATTTATATGCCATCGCCCATCGCGGTGATTTGGCAGTATATCCCAATTCATCTTGATGCTGAATACTGTTAACTTTAATCACAACCCCGTCAGTCTCATAAGGTAAATCATGCCGATGAATATCCCAATGATCTACAAAAGCCATGACCTCATCAGTGGTTTTACATAACTGGGCAATTGTAGGGACTTTAAAACCCCAATTTCGAGCTTTTTCAAGCATTGTAAATTGTGATGTAATCCCTGTATTGGGGCCAACAATACCATATAACAAGCAGTCTAATGGACGTTGGGCCACAGCTGCGCTATCCTGCAATTTTAAGCTACCAGACGCAGTATTTCTGGGATTCATGTACGGATCTTCCCCAGCAGCTATCTTTTCTTCGTTCATTTTGTTGAATCCGGCCAAGGGCAAAATAATTTCACCGCGAATATCAAATTTTGGCGGGTAATCTCCTTCAAGTTGCAAGGGTACCGAACGGATTGTCTTTACATTAGTGGTGATCTCATCCCCTTGAAATCCGTCACCTCTAGTAACTGCCTTTATCAATCGTCCATTTTCGTAGGTAAGACTTATTGAAGCACCATCGTATTTGAGTTCGCAGGTGAATTCTACCTCGGCATCGCCAAGTATTCTTTGAATGCGCTTCTCCCAATCCTCCAAATCTTCCTTTGAATAAGAATTATCCAAAGAATACATACGATGCTCATGAACGATTGTGTTGAAGTTCTTGGTAATAGCACCACCGACACGTAAGGTTGGGGAAGTTGTATCATAGAACTCAGGATGCTTTGACTCAAGGTCCTGCAACTCCTTAAGTTTCATATCAAATTCATAGTCTGATATCGTAGGATTGTCCAGTACGTAGTAATTGTGGTTATGTTCCCGTAATTCTCGGCGCAACACCTCTATTTTTTCCTTTATAATCATCTACACTTGGTCTTTTTTAATCCATTTTGGCAAATCCAAGGGCTTGTAATCTTGCATTTGTTCCAGCAATCCATCAACAGAATCATCAACCAACAACATCGTATAGTTTTCTATTTTCAGGAAGCCCTGAGCGACCATTTTGCGTAACATTTTTAGCAAATCATCAAAGAATCCGTTGGTATTGAGTATTCCTATGGGTTTTTGATGCAGGCCTAACTGAGCCCATGTGACCATCTCGAACAATTCCTCCAAGGTACCATAGCCTCCGGGAAGTGTAATTATCCCATCAGAGCGATCATGCATTATTAATTTCCGTTCATGCATGTTATCCGTGACAATCAATTCGGTTAAACCCATATGAAAAACTTCCTTTAATTTTAGAAAATCAGGGATGATTCCAACAACCTTACCTCCATTATCCAAAGCACCCTGAGCGACTTTTCCCATTACCCCAATTTTGGCTGCACCATAAACCAAGGTGATGTTTCGGTTGGCAAGAACTTGCCCTAATTCTTGTGCTGCATACAAAATATCCGGATCATTGCCTTCACTACTCCCACAAAATACGACGATACTTTTCATAAATATAATAAGTTCAATTTTTGAGTTTACGTTTT
>JBATIW010000385.1:0-2242 GCA_049668005.1 Maribacter sp. | reverse complement strand
GGCCAATCGTAAATATTCATCGGCCAAAGCATTGATATCGGTAGGTTCTTTTACACCGCTACTGCTGCGACTGTGCTGCAACATACCCTTTACGATGGCATCGGCCCTTTTGCCATGGAAGATTATTTTTTCTTCGTTATCGGTTACATCTTTAGCCAGGGCTTTCACTTCATCAAAATTTCCCTTCTGAATTTCTTCATTCAATTCGACCAACAATTCTTTGTTCACTTCGGAAAAATTGTTCACGAAGTTCAGGGGGTTCTGTATTTCATGGGCTATGCCGGCAGTAAGCTCACCCAAGGAGGCCATCTTTTCTGATTGTATCAGTTGACTTTGGGTGGCTTTGAGATTGGTATGCGCTACTGCAAGTTCATCATAGGCTTTTTCGATTTCTTTGGCCTGTGCCAGTTCCTTATCCTTTGCTAATGCTCTTTCCTTACTAATTATCCTTTTTCTTTGGACCTTATCTATTGTTAAAACCAATGTTATAAATACTAAGGCATAAGCAGAATAAGCCCACCAAGTAGACCACCATGGTGGCCTAATTTGAAAAGTTTTTGAAGTTTCCTGCCAATCACCATAAACATCCATGGCCCGAATCTTAAAATCATACGTTCCTGGTGGCAATGCATGGTAACGTACCATCTCGCCATGAGCACCCTCTCTCCAAAGATCTTCAAAACCGCTCAAATTATATTGCATCATGAAGTCACCTGGATTTGACAGGTAATTGATGTATCCCAATTCAAAGGAGATGTTGTTTTGATTATGGGGAAGTTGAAGTACTGTTTTACCGACGTTGTACTTTGCTCGTACTACCGGTTTATTATCGACCAGGATTTCCCCAATAAACGGTTGGAGTTCGCTTTCTAATTTTTTATCAAAATCGGAAAACCGAAATTTATAATAGCCCGGATGATGGGTTCCTTTATAATAGTCACCCCTCGAGGACTTAAAAAACCCATGGTGCGCTCTTGCATATTCGTGATAGCCCCAACTCCTCCCGAAAAAGGATGTTGATTTCGTTAGGATATTATATTTGAACAAGCCTCTACTGGATTCTAGCCACAATATGGAATCTGATTCAGCGGTTATAGAAGCTATGGGAACCTCCTTCATTAACCCAAACAAGTCATTGATGGTCTCAAAACGATCAAGCGCTACATTGTACTGGGATAATCCTCTTCCAGTACCAACGTATAATCGTTGGCTATCATCTTCATAAATATCTGTAATAAATTCATGGTGCTCTTCCAAAATTTTATAGTCAATGAAACGTCCTGAAGCCATATCAAGTTTTTTCAATGAATTAAAACGTGTCCCTATCCAAACATATTTTCGGGAGTCAATAAAAATTCTAGATATCCCCAATTCTTTGGGAAGATTGGAAACTGGATCGAGATAAGGATATTGGATAAATTGTCCAGATTTCAAATCCAGCAAATACAATCCGATGGAAGTACCAACCAACAAGCTGTCACTATTCAGCTGTCTAGTAATTAATATATTATCGGTTTGGAGACCCGTTTGGTCATCCTTCTTGTAGGTATCTATTTTCCCGGATCTGGGATTATAGTGATGCAAACCAAAAGAGGATGATATCCAAATGTTGCCTTCGTCACTTTTTTCGAGGTAATTAAAAGATTGCCCATCATTTCCCAGCCGCAGAATGGTATCTATGCTTTGATCAATCTTCTCCCTCAATATTTCATTTTCAGACCCCATGTATATATTACCGTAATTATCCTCAGCAAATGAAAATATGGGCTTATTAAGATCTGTGAGCGAAACTTTATTCAAAGTGCGGATTTTATATATTCTTTCCCAATCCCATGAACCTACCCAAAGCAAATGGTCATGGGTAATCAAACTTGTCCAGAAGCTATCATTTGGAAGATGGTATACGCCAGTTTCATCTGAGCCAAAGTGTTGCACCGTTTTATTTAGAGGATCATAGCGATTCATTCCTGCTTCAAAGGTCCCGATCCAGATAAATCCCTGAGCGTCTTCGGAGATAAACGAAATGTGATCAGCGGCATAACCATAAATATCTTTTTGCGGGGGCCTGCTGAGCTTAAGGGGATATTCCGGATCGTAGGTATGACGAATGAAAGTTCCCTCTTCCCGATTCATTGTATGCAAGCCGTCACCAGCGGTACCTACCCAAAATATGCCCCTGCTGTCTTCAAAGATCGCTTTCACCCGATTGTCAATGAGACTATTGGGGCTTGATGAATTTATA
>JBATIW010000384.1:0-5416 GCA_049668005.1 Maribacter sp. | reverse complement strand
ACTTAAACTATAGGGTGTTCTTTGCGCCCTCCATGAAGAAGCGTACATGATTCGTGGATTGTTGGGATCAAATGTCAAATCAACCGCACCTGATTGATTGTTCACAAACAATTTCTTCTGCCATGACTTTCCGCCATCGATACTTTTATAGATACCACGGTCTTGGGTTGGTTTATAGATGTTCCCTAATACAGCCGCATAAACCGTGTTATGATCTGTGGGGTGGATTCTAATTCTGGGTACATGTCGGCTGTTTTTAAGTCCCGCCGAGGTCCATGTTTTACCTGCATCCTCGGTTTTCCAGACACCATAGCCTGAGGATACATTACCACGCAGGGTTTTTTCGCCGCCCCCTACATAAATAACATTAGGGTCACTTTTGGCTACCTCAACAGCTCCGATACTGCCACCAAAATAACCATCGGAGATATTGCTCCAAGTACGACCCCCATCCAAGGTTTTCCAAACACCTCCACCAGTGGCTCCAAAATAAAAGAGATTGGGTTCGCCGGGAACACCAGTTACAGCTGCTGAACGGCCTCCTCTAAAAGGTCCTACCAAACGGTATTCCAAGCTCGAATACAGTTCCTCAGGATATTGAGGTGCCGTGGTTGTTGATTTTTTACGTTTTTGTGCAAATGTTGAAATAGGTAAAAGAAAAATGGCTAGCATAAAGATGCTGGCCCAAGCGCAGAAAGTTTTCATTTTATAAGTGTTGTAATTAGTCAACACTAAATGTAAGGAATATAAAAAACTTCTTAAATCAATTTTACGATCATATTTACTCAATTCGGAACTCTTAAAACTTAATTTAAATCTAAATGTCCAAAAACTCCAAGCAAACAGGGCTGGGCAGCTCTAATTGGTATAGGAAACTTAAAGTGCCATAATCCGAATTTCTTCTATACGCGGTGATATTATTACTTCGTTGGTTGGCAACCAAAAGAAAGTTACCGCTTGGATCCATCCCAAAATTTCGGGGCCAATCACCTTTTACACTCTCTCGACCGACCAAGTTCAGTTTTCCATTGGCTTGATCCACTTTGAAAATGACAATGGTATTTTCCCCACGATTGGAACCATATAGGAATTTACCGTCTTTGGACAAGTGAAGATCAGCACAATAACTTTCCCCACCAAAGTCAGATGCCAGGGTTGATTGTGTTTCAAGTGCTGTGTATGTATTATCAGCCATCCTTTTAAAAACAGTTATGGTGGAATTCAACTCATTGATTACATACAGGTAATTCCCTTCCTGTCCGAAGGTAAAATGCCTTGGGCCCGCTTTTAAGGGTAAATCCAAGGATGCCTGTTCAGAAGAAACGATACTGTCCTCTTTCAATGTATAACGTTTTATCGCATCCAGACCTAAATCGGCCACAAAAAGTTCGTCTTGTATGAATTTTGCGGAATGTGCATGTGAAATTTTGGTGGTGTCTAGCACCTTGTGGTCAATAAACTGGGGATTGGGCCTAAGTTCCCCATTTTCGCCCAATTTAAAAATCGTCACACTACCCCCAGTATAACTAGATGCTGCCATAAAACGACCATCTTCTGACAAACCAATATGGCATGGATGCGCCCCAACCGTAGCATCCGAATTTATCTTTGTTAGAATTCCGCTAGCTATACTAAAAGCTGCCACGCCGCCACTAGAACCATTATAAGCATCGGTCTCCTCAACAGCGTACAAAAACTTTTTATCGGGAGATATCTTTAAAAAGGATGGATTACCCATAGGAGCCGCCAATTTTTTATGGGTCAATGCCCCAGTATTTGCATCAAAAGCATAACTGTATATACCATCACTCCCATTTTCAGTATAGGTGCCAACAAAAAGTATTGTGTTTTTCAAGGTTTCGTTTTTTTTGCATCCACTGCTAAATAGTATAGCACATGCTAGTATGAAATAGTATTTCTTCATGGAATAGGAATTTATTAAGCGCTAAAAATAACAAGTAAATTCGAGAATCAGCTCGAAGAGACCAAAGTATGTTTTACTTCCTTTCTTAAATAATAACCAGTGACAATGGTCGCCAATACATCGGAAATAGGAAAGGAAATCCAAACACCCAATTCTCCAAGGAAATGGGGTAAAATCAATATCAAAGGAATAAAAAAGAAGCCCTGTCGTGTTAAGGTCAATAACAAAGCCGGCACTGCCTTACCAATGGCCTGAAAATAGGCCGCGCCAATCAATTGCAGGGCAATAATCGGCGTCGCGGCAAATACCCACCGCATGGCAGCGGGAGTATGTTCCAAAACAAAGGCATTGGTTGCCAAATCCAAGGCAGATAAATCGGGTTTACTACTTAAGAACAATGCCGCTATTTCCCCAGGAAAAATCATTAGACCAATAAAAACAAAAGTTGCCATAAGAGCGGCATATTTTATGGCCGTATTGATCGACTCCCTGACCCTATCATATTTTTGGGCCCCATAATTATATCCTGCAATGGGCAAAAAGCCTTGTGTAACCCCGAAAACAGGAAATAGTGCAAACATGAGCATGCGTCCTATTATGGCATAGACAGCAACCATGGCCTCACCGCCTAAATCGAACAAAATATTGTTCATTAGCAAGTAAATTAAACTTACCACAGCTTGTCTTGACAAAGTAACAAAGCCGAGTGAACCTATTTCTTTAAGAATTGGAGTGTTTAATTTTAGATGGGGCAATCGTAGCTTAAGTTCTGAATTTTTGGAAACAAAAAAATAAAGCACATAGCTAAAACAAAAGAAATAGCTAATGGTGCTGGCCCAAGCGGCACCTGCCATTCCCCAATCAAAAACATAAATAAACAGGAAATCCATGAACAAATTAGCAACTGATGGTATTATCATCGCAATCATGGCAAATTTAGGCTTCCCTTCTGCCCGAATAACGGTATTGCCCATCATACAAAGGGCCAGAAAGGGTACACCGCAAACGACAATAATGTAATAAATCTTGGCAGGGTCAAAAATCGCTCCCTTACCTCCAAAAGTGGGAATCAATTCATCAACATAGGTCAATCCTAAAATCACCATGGATAATGTGACCAAAAGGGTCAATGAAATCTGGTTGCCGAAAGTTTTTAAGGCTTTTTCCTTATTATCTGCACCCAAGGCACGTGAAATCATACTGGATCCACCGATACCAATGGCCATACCCAAAGCACCAATAAAAAAGGAAACTGGCAAAACCACATTGATTGCGGCAATGGCAATGGAACCGATCCAATTGCCAACAAAAATGGAATCGACCAAAATATTGAGCGACATAACAAGTATCCCAATAGATGCAGGTACGGCCTGTTTCACCAATAATCTGCCGATGGGTTCAGTACCGAGTTGGTCTGAGGAGCCTGTTGCCATTTACGCTGGTACTATTTCAGTGGCCTGCCAAGTATCAATCCAACTGGCCATCACTTTCACCCATGCTTCGCTATCATTTAAACATGGTACATGTTTATAGGCGATACCGCCAGCCTCTTCAAACTGGTCTTTGCCCTCCATGGCTATTTCTTCCAGGGTCTCCAAGCAATCGGCCACAAAAGCCGGTGTAATAACGGCCAAACTTTTTTTTCCTTCATTGGCCAATCGAACAAATTCAAAATCGGTAAATGGTTTTAGCCATGGATCATTGGGTAATCTGGATTGGAATGAAATACTGTACTTACCCTCATCCAAACCCAAATACTTAGTTACCCTTTGGGTAGTTTCGAAACACTGATGGCGATAACAAGTATTGTGGGCCACTGAATTTGTTGTACAACAGTTGCCATCTATTTTGCAATGGAATTTCGTTGGGTCCGATTTTCGAATATGCCTTTCTGGTATCCCGTGATACGAAAATAAAATATGGTCGTATTCAAAATTCCTCAATCCTTCTGCAATACTATCAGCTAGTACTTTTATATAATCATCATTCTTGTAAAAAGCGGGCAATGTGGTCAAGTGCATTTTTGGAAAATGCTTTTGTTGTTCTTCCATGGTCTTTACGACCACGGTCTCAAAGGAAGACATGGCATATTGCGGGTATAAAGGCACCAACAATACCTCATCAACGCCTTTGTCATTCAACTCCTGAAGTGCATTTTTAATGGTCATACTCCCATAGCGCATTCCCAAAGCGACCGGGATTTCAACTTCCTTACTGACTTTTTCCGAAAAACGCTCCGAAATTACAATCAAGGGAGAACCCTCTTCCCACCAAATTTTTTGATAGGCCTCAGCTGATTTTTTTGGTCTGGTTTGAAGAATAATCCCACGTACGATTATGTTTCGCAACCAATTGGGTACGTCAATAACGCGCGGGTCCATTAAAAACTCATCCAAATAGGGTTTTACATCTTTTGCCGTGGGGCTATCCGGTGAACCCAGGTTTACCAATAATACTCCTTTCATTTACAAACAATTTTTTATTAATCTGGGTATTAAACCCCCAATTACATTTAACTTGTCCTTGCCGACCTTTCCTAAAGATAAATAGGTTTATACCATTAAAGGTCATAAATGCAAAAAGGCGCTAATGTAAATCGATAACAAAAATAGGTTTTGTATAAAAACTAATCCTGATCTATTTTCATAAGTTTCTTATGCCACTATGGGAAAAATCTATTTTTTTCATGGCTTTAACATCTTTTGGTGGTATCTTTTATATGTTCTATCGATAAACCAAATAAATACAAGACTATGATCGATACTTTTTTTAAAAATTCAGCCAACCAGTCGCTAATCTATGTGATTGTTGCTTTATTAGTGATTCTCATCGTATACTTCAGTACTGTTCAAATACTACGTAAATTTGGAAAGGATCCCAATTACGCCATTCCTAAAAATGCATTTAAGAAAGTAACTTTTCCCCTCTTCGTGATTCTTTTTTCCTTTCTTCTCCGTATGGAATCACTTCGCAATCTTTTGGGCCTTGAGGATTATACCTATGAGTTCAAAAAGGCAAGTACCCTTTTGTTTATTTTTGGTTTGACTTGGTTGATCTTGAATATCATAAAGATCATTAAAAATAGGGTCCTAGAGAAATACGACGTTAATAGCTCTGACAATTTAAAGGCACGGAAAGTTACGACCCAGTTCAACATTCTGGAACGTATCTTAGTTTTCGTTGTTATTATTCTTGCCATAAGCATAGCCCTTATGAGCTTTGAGAACATTCGCGAAATAGGGGTCAGTATCTTTGCCTCAGCAGGAGTTGCCGGAATCATCATTGGTTTTTCTGCACAAAAAATAATTGGTACTATTTTGGCAGGTATTCAAATTGCCATTACACAACCTATTAAAATCGATGATGTCGTTATTGTTGATGGCGAATGGGGCAGAATCGAAGAGATTACATTGACATATGTCGTTATTAAAATTTGGGACAAAAGAAGATTGGTCGTCCCTTCCACCTTTTTTATTGAGAATTCCTTTCAAA
>JBATIW010000383.1:0-2498 GCA_049668005.1 Maribacter sp. | reverse complement strand
GAATTAGTTCAAAGCCATGAGAAACATGGAAAAGCACTTACTATGACTGCAGTGCAGCCGGAAGGTCGGTTTGGCTCCCTAAAATTTATTGGGGATGAACAGATTGCCTCCTTCCAAGAAAAACCTAAAGGAGATGGATCATGGATCAACGGAGGCTTTTTTGTCTGTGAGCCTAAGGTATTCGAATATTTAAATGATGGGGATGCAACTATATTTGAACGGGACCCAATGGAGAATATGGCCAAGGACGGAGAGCTATTTTCTTATAAACATTCTGGGTTCTGGAAACCAATGGATACGCTTAGAGACAATAAAGTACTTAATGATATGTGGCAGAATGGCCAAGCTGATTGGAAAATATGGAAATGAGTAAATTATTTGGTGGGGTTTACAACGGGAGAAAGTGTTTGGTAACTGGAGATAGTGGTTTTAAGGGATCTTGGTTGGTTACTTGGCTCACCCAAATGGGAGCAGAAGTGAAAGGATATGCCCTAGCTCCAAACACCCCGACAAATCATAAAACACTGTTGCAAACTAAGTACAAGTCGATAGAAGGTAATATTTTAGATTATAATGTATTGCAGAAGGTCTTTAAGGAATTCCAACCTGAGATTGTTTTCCATCTGGCAGCCCAGTCTCTTGTCAAGTATTCCTATAAAAACCCAATTGAAACTTATCAGACAAATGTAATTGGTACATTAAACGTATTTGAAGTATCCCGGCAAACCGAATCGGTTAAAGCCATTATAAATGTGACTAGTGATAAGTGCTATGAAAACAGGGAATGGGTCTGGGGGTACAGAGAAAATGACCCCATGGGTGGTTATGATCCTTACAGTTCATCAAAAGGATGTTCTGAATTGTTGACTCAATCCTATCGGAAATCCTTTTTTGATGAAAATACTAGGCAAATTTTGTTGGCAAGTGCAAGGGCCGGTAATGTTATCGGCGGTGGGGATTGGTCTCAAGATAGGTTGATACCAGATCTTATTAAAGCGGCCGCTATCGAAAAAGAAACCGAAATTCGAAATCCTTTGGCGACAAGACCATGGCAACATGTATTGGATCCTCTTTCAGGTTATCTCCTTTTGGGATGGAAACTGCTTGAAGGGGAAAAAGAATTTGCCGATGGTTGGAATTTTGGTCCCAAACTTTCAAGTAATCTTTCAGTTCAAGAAATTGCGAACGAAGCAAATTTGTTTTGGCCCAAGATTAAATATTTTGTAAGCACTACCGAAGATCATCACCATGAAGCAAACCTTTTGATGTTGGATTGTTCCAAATCCAATAAATTGCTAAAATGGACTCCAGTGTGGGAGAAATCACAAACGATTCAAAAAACAGTGGAATGGTATAAGGAGTTCTATGAAAAAGGTGTTATTAAAACTGAAGAAGATATTACCCAGTACGTTCGGGATGCGGTAACCAAAAAGAAGATATGGACCCTGTGATTGACCTTAAAGGAGCTAGGGTATTAGTAACTGGCGGGGTTGGATATTTGGGAAGAAATCTTATATCCCAATTAATCCACTATGGTTGCGAGGATGTGCATTCTATTGATTTGGTAAGCACTGAGGAAAAAAATCCATATATTACTTTTCATCAAGTAAATCTCTTGGATGCTTCCTCTCTTTCTAGCATAGTTAAAAATAGCAACCCTACATTGGTATTCCATCTAGCCGCAAATTTGAACCGTTCCAGAGATTTTTCTAATGTTAAGCAGTTGATGGATGTAAATTTTACTGGAACTGTAAATATTTTAACCGCTTTAGAAGACATACCCTACAATAATTTTATTTATACCAGTACCAGTGAGGTTTATGGAGGCAAAACCATAACCCCTCCATTTAAGGAAACAGACGACTTTATTCCAGCTTCCCCCTATTCATTGTCAAAGTATTGCGCAGAGGTGGCGCTAAAAACCTTTTCAGAAATAAAGGAAAAAAAATATACCATACTTCGTATGTTTAATTTTTTAGGGTTAGATATGCCAACGAACTTTTTTCCATCGCAGCTCAAAGAAAAACTAAACCGCAATGAAGATTTTCACATGACTTTGGGTGAGCAAGTTAGGGATTATCTTTATTTGAACGATGTAATTGAGGCCCTATTGGTGGCCGGAGTTACTGAAAAAGTAAATCAAGTCTATAATGTCTGTTCAGGCCATGGTATTTCAATCCGTGAATTTGCTGAAAAAGCTAAGATAAAAATGGATAGTAAATCAAATATTCAATTTGGTGCCATACCCTATCAGACTAATGAAGTCTGGAACATGGTAGGTGATAATTCTAAAATCAAAAATTATTTAGGGTGGACTCAGAAGGACTCGATTTGGAAATATTTTGAGGAATAGGGGACTGAAAAGGGATTTTCAGAAGTAATGTAGACCATTGTTTTCAGCGTAATAATTCATTTCTTTACGTAACAATCACCGGAAAAAATAAAATCAACGCCACTACTGATATTGAAAAGTCTAAAATTCTTTTATTTTTTTTGTA
>JBATIW010000382.1:0-6032 GCA_049668005.1 Maribacter sp. | reverse complement strand
GGTCCAGTAACAGAGTGATAAATAAGGTATCCGAATCCGATACATGCAATCCAAAGTACAATTTGTATAATGGTCTTCATTTTGTAAGTGTTAATTATAATTTAGTGGTTAACACAAATCTACAATTTTTTTGCAAACTGCCTAATATTTTATAATAGGATTTATCCATATTATTCAAATTGCAAATTATGCCAATAGGAACAGGTTTGTTCGAAGATATCAAGCTTTGGTCCTTAACCTTTTATATTATCAATTATATTGGTTAAGTAAATTTTAAACTGATATTTTGAGGAATATTCATCATATGATACAGTTGACCAATAATCATGTTTATATTTGGGGCCTATGAATACGCTTACCGACTCTTCTTTTTTTACTATCCTAAAGGAAAAATTCCCTCATGAACCAACGGCAAAGCAGTCGATTGCCTTACTGCAATTATCGAGCTTTGTTCTTTCCAAGGAAAAGGAGGGATTGTTCCTGTTAAAAGGATTCGCTGGTACGGGTAAAACCACCATTGTAGGGACTTTGGTAAATAACTTGTGGCATACGACCATGAAAGCCGTGCTCATGGCACCAACAGGCAGGGCAGCCAAGGTAATGTCAAATTATGCCAATACCCAAGCCTTTACTATCCATCGAAAAATATATTTTCCAAAAAAGCAAACAGGGGGAGGCGTACAGTTTGTTTTGGCTCCAAATAAGCATCGAAATACCCTCTTCATTGTTGATGAATCTTCAATGATACCTGATACTCCCGCTGATTCCAAACTTTTTGAAAATGGATCTCTATTGGATGACCTCATTATGTTTGCATATTCGGGCCACAATTGCAAATTGATTTTAATAGGCGACACTGCCCAACTTCCACCAGTACATCTAGATTTAAGCCCTGCTTTGGATGAGGGGAAATTAGCGCTCAATTATAATAAGGAAGTGACAAGATTGGAGTTGGATGAGGTCGTTAGGCAATCTGAGGATTCTGGAATATTGGTTAATGCTACTTTGCTAAGAGAGCAGTTGCAAGGAACCTTTTTCGATGACTTTAAATTTGATGTGAACCCATATTCAGATATAGTTAGGTTGGTTGATGGATATGAAATTCAAGAGGCTATTGATGCTTCATACTCGGAAAACGGTAAAGAAGAAACCACGATTATCGTGCGTTCCAACAAAAGGGCAAATCTTTATAACGAAAACATACGCAGTCGAATCCTTTATTTGGAAAATGACTTGGCCGTAGGCGATTATATGATGGTGGTCAAGAATAATTATTTTTGGTTAAAACCTACTTCCGAAGCTGGGTTTATTGCTAATGGCGATATTATTGAGGTTTTGGAAATATTCGCTATAAAAGAACTATACGGGTTCAAATTCGCTGAGGTGAAAGTGAAAATGGTTGATTATCCCAATCAAATCCCCTTCGAAACCGTTTTATTATTAGATACCATTCAGGCAGTGACACCCTCTTTATCCTATGAAGATGGGAACAAACTGTATCAGGAAGTCATGAAGGACTATGCCGATGAAAAATCAAAATACAAGAAGTTCCTTGGTGTTAAGAACAACAAATATTTTAATGCCTTGCAAGTAAAGTTCTCATATGCCATTACTTGCCACAAATCCCAGGGTGGACAATGGAATACTGTTTTTGTGGAACAGCCTTACTTGCCCAATGGCATGGATAAGGAATACTTCCGTTGGTTATATACTGCAGTTACAAGGGCCAAGAAACAATTGTATCTCATAGGTTTTAAATCTGATTTTTTTCTTGAAACGGAATAACTTAACTTAGTGAAAAGTATAATAATGAACACTGAGACCATTATAAGTATATTCTTGGGTGTAGGATTGGCTGCATCTGTCGGTTTTCGTGTTTTTCTGCCCTTGTTCGCTTTGAGTCTCGCTTCATATTTTGGAGTTTGGGAACTCAATGAAAGTTGGCAATGGATAGGAAGTATTGCAGCACTCATAACGCTAGGCGTCGCTACTTTAGCTGAAATATTCGCTTATTTCATACCTTGGGTTGATAATCTTTTGGATAGCATTGCGATTCCGTTGGCCGCTATTGCCGGTACGGCCGTGATGGTATCTACTGTGGCAAATCTAGACCCAGTAGTTACTTGGTCATTGGCCATTATTGCTGGTGGGGGTACAGCAACGGCCATAAAGGGCGCGGGGGCCTCAACGCGAATGGCCTCAACAGTAACCACTGGCGGGGTGGCAAATCCGTTAGTTTCCACAGTGGAAACAGGAACTGCCGTTGTGGTTACAACTGCCTCGATTTTTGCACCTATATTTGCAGCTTTTTTGGTCATTGTTATTTTAGTCTTTGTTTTTATGATTTATCGAAGGCTAAGACCTAGGGCAAAATCATAATTAATCTAAAGTTAAAAAAGTGAAAATTATTGCCATGATTCCGGCACGCTATGCGGCTTCTAGATTTCCTGCTAAACTAATGCAGGATTTGTCTGGTAAACCTGTAATTCTTCGCACTTATGAAGCTGCTGTCAATACACAATTGTTCGATGAAGTTTATGTGGTAACCGATAGCGATATTATATTCGATGCGATTGTAAATACTGGCGGTAATGCGATTATGAGTATCAAGGAGCATGATTGTGGCAGTGACCGTATTGCGGAGGCTGTCGCTAACATGGATGTCGATATTATTGTAAATGTACAGGGCGATGAACCTTTTACAGATCGTGAAAGTTTGGCAAGTGTCTTAAAGGTATTCAAGGAAGATCCTACTGAGGAAATTGATTTGGCTTCACTTATGGTGAGAATCAACGATTGGGAAGAAATAAACAATCCCAATACGGTAAAAGTTATAATCGATAATCGTAATTTTGCCCTCTATTTTTCGAGATCCCCCATTCCTTACCCAAGGGATAAGGAAATTGAGAATATCTATTATAAGCATAAAGGTATTTATGCATTTAGAAAGCGGGCTTTAATGGATTTTCAACGCTTACCTATGCTGCCCTTGGAGGCTAAGGAAAAGATTGAGGCCATCAGGTATTTAGAGTATGGGAAAAAAATTAAAATGGTTGAGACCGTTGTTAGTGGAATTGAAATTGATACTCCAGAAGATTTAAAAAGAGCCCAAGCAGCATGGAAGTAGATTTTAGTAAAATCAAAGTAATTGGTTTTGATGCCGATGATACCCTTTGGGTGAACGAGACCTATTTTCGGGAAACCGAAGAGAAATTTGCTGACTTATTGGAAGGATTTGAAACCAAGAATAAGATTGACCAGGAGTTGTTCAGAAAAGAAATGGATAATTTGGAACTCTACGGGTATGGTATTAAAGGTTTTATGCTTTCAATGATAGAATCTGCCCTTGAGTTATCAAATAACCAAGTATCACAAGCAACGATTCAAGAAATCCTGAATCTTGGAAAGAGAATGATAGCCCATCCTGTTGAATTATTGGA
The DNA here is from genome assembly GCA_049668005.1 of Maribacter sp. GTDB lineage: Bacteria > Bacteroidota > Bacteroidia > Flavobacteriales > Flavobacteriaceae > Maribacter_A. Next base: position 2,592 of record JBATIW010000382.1, on the reverse strand, counting down.
TGGGGTAAAAGAAGTTTTAAAGGAGTTAGGTGACAAATATCGATTGATTGTTCTTACCAAAGGCGATTTATTGGATCAAGAACGAAAATTGGAGAGGTCGAGCTTGTCAACATATTTTCATCATGTAGAGGTGTTAAGTGATAAAAAAGAAGTGAATTATAAAAATCTATTGGAACATCTTGAAATAGAGGTTGATGAATTTTTAATGATCGGAAATTCCCTAAAATCTGATGTACTGCCTATTATAAATATTGGGGCCAAAGCCGTCCACGTTCCTTTTCATACCACTTGGCAACATGAGCAGGTGTCGATTGAGGATCAAGATTACAATTATTTGAAAATTAATAGTTTGAAGGATGTTTTGAACTATTTGAATTAATGTTATGGAATTAAAGAATAAGAGCGAAATAAAATATACATTTTCGGGTCACAATGGGAAGTACAAGAATTTCCCTATGGTACCGCGGGTAGTTTTTGGTCAGGGAAGTTTCAATCAATTGGGAGAAATTTTGATGCCCAAACGGGTACATTCCGATTCTCCTTTCATTTTTTTGGTAGATGACGTTTTTGAAGGAACAGCATTAGCGAAAAGAATTCCCGCCATATTTTGTGATCAAATCATATTTATTTCCGCTGATGAAGAGCCAAAAACAAATCAGGTTGATGCTTTAGTCCAAAAAATCGGACATGAATTCCCTGAACTTGTCTCAGGCATTGTTGGCATAGGTGGTGGAACCATAATGGATCTCGCCAAAGCCGTCGCGATAATGATGAACAATGAAGGTAGTTCTTCGGTATATCAAGGTTGGGATTTGGTAAAAAAATCATCTATCTATCATGTTGGTGTCCCAACCATAAGTGGTACAGGGGCTGAGGTTTCTAGAACAACAGTGCTTTTGGGCCCTGAAAAAAAATTAGGTATAAATTCGGACTATACCACTTTTGACCAAGTGGTTTTGGACCCGGATCTAACACAGGGTGTATCAAAAGAGCAATGGTTTTATACGGGGATGGACTGTTATATTCACTGTATTGAATCGCTCAATGGTACTTTTCTTAATGCTTTTAGCCAAAGTTATGGTGAGAAGGCATTTGAGCTTTGTAAAGAAGTTTTTCTAGATAGTTTAATGCCTTGTGAATCCAGGGATAAATTAATGATGGCCTCTTGGCATGGGGGCATGAGTATTGCCTATTCCCAAGTGGGCATAGCGCACGCCATGAGTTATGGACTCTCCTATCTTTTAGGAGTTAAACATGGTATTGGCAATTGTTTGGTTTTTCAACATTTGGCGGAATTTTACCCTGAAGGGGTGGCATTGTTTAAAATTATGCGCGAAAAGCATGAAATTAATTTACCAGAGGGATTATGTTCTAATCTTTCTGATGAGGAATTCAATACCATGATCTCCGTTTCAATGGGCATGGTTCCCTTATGGGAGAACGCTTTAGGGAAGGACTGGAGAAAGATAATCACCCCTGAAAAATTAAAATCAATCTATCAGAAAATTTAGGGGACCATAAATGCACACACTTGCAAAATTTATTTATTTCAATGTACTAGGTTGGAAGATAATTGGGGATTTCCCCCAATTGAATAAATGCGTTGTAGCAGTGGTACCACATACCAGTTGGGTTGATTTTTTTTTGGGACTATTGGTTCGGAGGGTTCTTAATCAGGATATAAATTTTATTGGTAAGAAAAGTCTATTTAGACCCCCTTTTGGGTGGTACTTCAGATGGATGGGTGGGGCCCCTATAGACCGAAGCAAAAGCAGTGACACGGTTACGGCTATAGCTAACATTTTTAATGAAAAAGAGGTTTTTAGATTAGCCTTGTCACCTGAAGGTACCCGAAAAAAGGTAGAAAAATGGAAAACGGGATTCTACTATATTGCCAAAGCTGCCAATGTGCCAATAATCCTTGTCGCTTTTGATTACGGACAAAAGCAAATCAAATTTTCTGAACCACAAATTCCTTCAGAAAACATGAATGAGGATTTTAAAACATACATAGGTTTTTTTAAAGGGGTGGTCGGTAAAATCCCTGAATATACTTAAACCCTTGTAAATTCAAAACCTATTCTGGCTGATTCGGCGCTTCCGTCATTATCAAAATCATATTCTCCGGTATCAAAACCTCCATTAATAGAGAATGTGGTGGCAGCAAGAGTTGCGCCATAGGTATCCCAGTCCCCTGGATAATCATCCCATTCAATGGCGAAATAATACTCTCCTTCCCATTTTTCCCAGGACATATCCCCACTAACGGTATATGCTGCGCGATCTGCTGGATCAATGGTCAGTGTAAACCTACCGCTACTTTGAACAGTTATGGTTGAAGATCCCCCATCGTCGATGATATCAACAAAAATATTGCTGTCACTGTCGCTTACAAAATATGCGGATGTAGCCTCCCAATTACCGGCTAATTCACTGATTTTAAAAGGCCCTTCCTCCTTGACCAAAGCATCTGTTTCATCCTTTGAACAGGAAAGCAATAAAAATGCGAATACCGGTACGAACAATAATAATTTACCTAGTGTTTTCATGATATTTGGATTAAAATGAATAGTTAAAACACGTTTGTAATAC
>JBATIW010000381.1:0-3791 GCA_049668005.1 Maribacter sp. | reverse complement strand
CAACTTAACATATCTACGGTAACCGTGAAAAGCCACCTTACAAATATCTACAAGAAGCTTAAGGTTCCAAATCGCACAACTATGCTCAGGAAAGTCGGGGAACGTGGTGCGTTATTTTAAAAACCCTACCTTTTTGCGACTTAAGTATTATGGTTTTATATCTTTCTTCTCAGTAGATTTATATCATGTACAACAAAGAAAAAATCCCCTCGAATATTTCATTTATTGACCAAAATACGATTTACCAGATAAGAGTAAATGGTAAGATCACTTCTTCCCTTATAAATCTTGTTGATGGTATGCAGATACGGCAGGAAGCCGAAGCAGATAATTTAAGTCTGATCGGATGGCTGCCAGACCAGTCGGCTCTGCTTGGATTATTGAATGGACTGCATGAAATCCACTATGAGATTTTGTCAGTAAACCTTTTACCAATTATACGATCATAAACAATTAAAACTTTTTAATCAAAAGCTCGTAAGGCGCAAAATTAAGGGACCCGGAAATAATAAGGCTGCAAATCAACTTCATACTTCTATGGTAACCGTAAAAAGCCACCTGATCAAAATTTATTTATATTAGCCCACAAAATCGGACCTTAATTTCAAGAATAATTCCGGATCAAGAAAATTATTTTGAAAGCACTGAAACAAACCAATAAGCATAAATTAATTAAAGTGAATTTAAAATTCAAAATCCTGATTATCTCACTCGAGCTGATACCGATAAAGAAGTCATGTTTGACCATTATTTTTGCAAGTATCTCTTTCTTAACTTTCCTGGATACAAGGGCTCAGCAATTTAATACAGACAACTACCTCACCATGCCTCATGGTACTGCCACAATCGTCCTGACTACCGGGGGGCGAAACGCAGGGATGGCAGCGTCTTTTGCTTTAGTTCCCAAATGGGAATTTTTTGCCCAGGCTTTCTTGTTTTGGGAAAATGAAAAAGAGTTAGCCCCTCAGCATTTTAATGTTCTGGGTTATGCGAAATACATGTTCTGGGTCAACAAAGAAAATAATGGTGGAGGTGGTGCGTTTTTGGGATTCGGAAAATCTCCAGGTTATTGGGAGCAAACCGAATTCTTAAAATCACATCGAAATATTTGGACCGCTGTTCCAATTACGTTTCCTCTTTTCAACAATACCATTTCATGGGACATCATGCCTGGCGCAATATTTGACTGGAGCGATAGTGAGTCAGGTGATCCGGCCTGGGGCTTTACTTATTCCACACGTGTTGCTGTTTACAAGATCATTCCCAAAACAGCTATAGTTGGTGAAATCTACGGGACATCGGGATCCGCCTATTCCACACCGGAATACAAGATTGGGCTCCGGTGGGAACCCAATAACACCATAATACCTGCAATTACCTATGGTCGTGCTTTAGACGGAACATCAGGGCCCCGATTAGAAATAGGTGTACTCATTTTTTCCCCTCAATTTTTAAAAAAACCATTGAAATGATCATTGAAAAAATAGGCGAAGAGGCTCTGTTTTTTTCTAACCAAAACCAATTAATTTCGTCATAAGGCCTCTTTGAAACTATTACAAAAGAAAACGAAAAAACAACTACCTCAGAGGACAAATCTTTAGATATCCTATTTTTTCATTATAACTGTTATTTCTTGCCAAAAATAAATTAATCCGCTAAAAATGGTCGGCTTCATATGGCATAAATAATGACCATAATTCTTTATAACTTTGGATTCTTAACAAAACCGAAGCTCAAAGCAATACTAAAAGAATATAGACGCATTTCTGCTTCCATAATCATTCTTCAAAACTGATTAATGATTAATTATCAGTAGGTAAGCACTCAATTATACTACTTTTTTGCGACTTAAGTATTAGATCATTCCTTACCCGGTATTTGTACATTGCACTTATATGTTAAAGATGCATTCTCTTATAAGACCTGAAAATAATATGGCATCAATTTACCACATTATTATAAAGGGAAAAATTACAGCTTCCCTCAGACATGTTGCCAGGAATATGCAGATCCGTCAGGAAGAAGAAAATGTTATAGATATTATTGGCTGTTTACCAAACCAATCAGCCTTACTCAATTTACTAAGTCAATTAATCAACATCCGTCAAGAAATTATATCAGTACAAATTTTAAGGACCACATAATTTACAAAATGAAAAAAACAAATCCTGAAATAACAACTATTAACATTTAATCTTTAAAAACATGAAACACAATTTACTAATTCTATTTGCTTTCTTGTTATCGTTCTCATACGGTCAACAGAAAACAACTACAAATGAGACCTATGACATAGTCATATTAAACGGTCGGGTTATGGACCCTGAAACCATGTTCGACGATGTCGCCAATGTAGGGGTCACAGACGGAAAAATCGTTGCAATTACCAAATCTCCCATTCAAGGAAAGGAAACCATTGACGCTAAAGGGCATGTGGTGGCTCCCGGGTTTATTGACACACACTACCATTCAATGGATGTTTTTAGTACTAAAATGGCACTTCGAGACGGTGTAACTTCCGGGATGGACCTTGAAGCCGGATCATTCAATGTTAAAGGATGGTATGATGAAAAAGCAAAAACGGGCTGGCAAGTAAACTATGGTACTACTGCAAGTTTATTGTGGACAAGAATGGCTATTCATGACCCTGAAACGGACATGGTTGGCCCAATGGATTATTCTCTTGCAAGACCATACGTTGCCAAATCTGCAGAAGATGGCGTTCAAGGTTGGTCAACAACAAAATCAACTTTGGACGAAATGAATACAATAATGAAAATATTAGATGAAGATCTAAGACAAGGTGCAATTGGTATGGCAGCTCCTGTCGCTTACATAACCATGGGAACAACTAGTTACGAAGTTTTTACGGCTCAAAAAACAGCTGCTAATTATGGCCGTATGACAGCTTCTCATACCAGATATCATTTATTAAACGAAACACCTACGGAAGCGCCAATAGCTTTTGATGAGATGTTTACCAATGCCATGTTGTTAGGCGCTCCATTTTTAATTTGCCATAATAATGATTATGGTTGGTGGGAAATAGAAGAAAAATTGCAATTGGCCAGAGCAAAAGGTTTGAATATGTGGTCAGAGTATTATCCTTATGCTGCCGGAGCAACTGCTGTTACTGCAGATTTCTTGCAACCTTCTGAATGGGTAGAAAAGCGTGGTTTCAAATACGAAGAAACCATCTTCGACCCTATCGATAATGCATACCTGACCAACGAAACCTATGCAGCATTGATGAAAAAAGAACCGGGAAGATCGGTTGTCGTAGTATTTCCATACCGCAAGCCCTGGTTAAAAGATTTTTTAACAATACCTCATATGACTATAGCAGCTGATGCCATGGTGGGTGTTGGTCCCGATGGAGAATCATTGCCATGGGAAGCTGATTGGAAAGATTATAGAGGACATCCCAGAACGGCTGGTACGCGTGGTACAGCTTTTCGTATGGCTCGTGAACAAGGTGTTCCTTTAATGTTTACGATTGCACAATCAAGCTATTGGGCTGCTTTACACCTTGGTAATGCCGGGCTTGAGGCTATGAAACAAAGAGGAAGAATTCAAATAGGGAAAGTTGCTGATATCACCATCTTTAACCCTGAAACGATCACAGATAATTCCACTTTTAAAATAGGGGAAAATGGCCTCCCTACAACAGGTATTCCTTATGTTATTGTAAATGGTGTTACAGTAGTAAAAGACAATGAAGTATTAGACATAAATGCCGGGCAAGAAATTCGTTTCCCAATAGAAGACAAAGGAAGGTTTACGCCGATTGA
>JBATIW010000380.1:0-9570 GCA_049668005.1 Maribacter sp. | reverse complement strand
TTTACATATATTGTTAGCCTAAGATGAATTCAAAATGTAAATTACCCTTTGCCATAACTTTATTTCTGTTGCTCACTACTGTTTTTAGTTGCAAACAAAAGAAAGCTTCAGAAAGATCCTCGATTCCTGAAGTTGCAACAGGGAAAATAGAACAGCGCAAAGTACCCGTACTGATTATTGAACAACCTGAGGATGTGAAGACACCAAAAGGAATGGTTTGGATAGCCGGTGGTGAATTTATGCAAGGGGCAGTGCCCCAAGATAATATGGCCATGGGACATGAGAAACCACCCCATAAAGTGGCAGTAGATGGGTTTTTTATGGAAATTACAGAAGTAACAAATGATGCATTTAAAAAATTCGTCGATGAAACGGGATATATTACTTTAGCTGAAAGAAAATTTGATTGGGAGGAAATGAAAACACAACTCCCTGAAGGAACCCCTAAGCCCCACGATACTATAATGCAACCTGGTTCATTGACCTTTAAGAAAACACAAGGTCCCGTGCCTAACCTTTACGATTTTTCGCAATGGTGGCGATGGACCATTGGAGCTAATTGGAAACAACCCAATGGTCCTGGTAGTAGTATTAAGGGCAAGGGCGACCATCCTGTTGTACATATTTCATATGTCGATGCTTTAGCCTATTGCGAATGGGCAGGAAAACGTTTACCAACCGAGGCAGAATGGGAAAAAGCCGCGCGTGGAAACAAGAAAGAAAGCACTTATTTTTGGGGCGAAGATTCTGATGTGCTATCGCAGATGGCCAATACTTGGGAAGGTGAATTTCCTGTTAGGAATACCCAAGCAGATGGATTTGAAAATAGGGCACCAGTAAAGTCCTATCCGGCAAATGAGTTTGGTTTGTATGATATGGCTGGTAACGTTTGGGAGTGGACAAGCGATTGGTACAATACGAACTATTATAATGAAGTCGCTACTGTCAACGAATTACTATATAACCCTTCGGGAGCTGAAAAACCATTCAACGAAAGAGATCATTATGCCAAGGAAAAAATAATGAAAGGCGGATCATTCCTATGTAATGCATCTTACTGTGCCAGCTATCGAATATCCTCAAGAATGGCCACAAGTATGGATTCATCTACTGAGCATTTAGGTCTTAGGCCAGTAATGACGGTAGAAATGGTTAGGAATATGAATAATAATTAAATTAAGGAAATGCAATTTTTAGAAAATTTTAAGCCCGAACTTACGGTTGATTCACCCGGTAGAATTAATATAATAGGGGAACATGTCGACTATAATATGGGGTATGTGCTTCCAACAGCCATTGAAAAGAAGATTACCTTCAAATTCCAAAAAAATGGTTCGGATAAAATGTGCCGTGTCTATAGTAAAGGCTATGATACAGGTTTTGAGTTTTCTTTGGATACGGTCGAAATAAGTAAGGTAGCATGGGAAAACTATATTTTGGGTGTTATAAATGAGATATTAAAGCGCAGCGATAAGCTTAAGGGTTTCGATTGCACTTTGGAAAGCCATGTGCCAATTGGGTCAGGAGTTAGCTCTTCGGCTGCATTGGAATGTGGTTTGGCTTTTGGTTTAAATGAGATGTTCAATTTAGGTTTGACCAAAATGGATATTGTGGAGTTATCACAAGCCGCTGAACATACCTATGCCGGTACTAAATGTGGTATTATGGACCAATTTGCCTCAGTTATGAGTAAAGAAGGCCATGTGATTCTTTTGGATTGTGAATCCCTTGATTATTCTTATATACCCATTCAAATAAAACCCTATAGGATTGTGCTATTAAACACAAATGTTTCACACAATTTGGCGTCAGGGGAGTACAACGTCAGGAGGGCCCAATGTGACGAGGGTGTAACAGTACTTCAGAAAAAATATCCTGAAGTGAAATCGTTGCGAAATGCAACGATGGACATGTTGAACGAAGTGAGCAATGAACTTGATGAAATAGTATACAGTCGCTGTTCTTATGTAATTCAAGAGAAAACAAGAGTTTTAGAGGCTGTTGAGGCCCTAAAGGCCAACAACCTTAAAAGAGTTGGTGAGCTACTCTATGAAACCCATGATGGACTCAGTAAAATGTATGAGGTTAGCTGTCCTGAACTCGATTTTCTGGTAGAATTTTCGAAAAAGTATGACTCGGTTTTGGGAGCAAGGATGATGGGTGGTGGTTTTGGAGGTTGCACCATAAACCTTGTGCATGAAGATGCGATTGAGGAATACGTAAAAGCTGCTTCAGCCGCTTATGAAAAAGAATGTAATCTAAAATTGACTTGGTTTGAAGCCAGTCCCAGTGCAGGTACATCAATCGTACAAAATTAAAAGACAAACCAATTTCATTTAAAATCTGTATGCTACCTATTGGCAAAAGGTTTATTATATTCCAAGGCAGTGATTTCTAGATTCAACCAGTTGAAATCACCTGTTTTTAATTTCCAAGTGACCTTGCATTTATATGGAATTTTTATGGTGTTGAATTCTTTGTAGTCGACCATTTCAATTAACCATTTTTCCAAAACGGCATCCTCACCACTTCCGTAGTATCGCTCTGTTTCAAATGACAGTGGTTCACCTTCATTGGAAAATTTGAAAATTCCTGAAACGGATTTTCCATCAATGGTCAAAATAGCCTGTGCCGTAGTTGGTCCAATAGCTTCCCACCTTAGATAATCATTAATGACTGCGGAAGGAAACCAACACATTTCTGCAAGGTAACGCTGCATACTGGCAGCGTTTATTTTCTCATTCGCCCCTTCATTTACCACAGTTATCATTGAAAATAACTTAATCAACATTTGCCCTTCACCATGTATTAATTTGTCACGTCCATTCATAAATACCAAGGGTAGGGGTTTTACTTGGGTTTTCCAGACAAAGGATGGATGATCACAATTAAAATATTGGTTTGCGGTGAAAGCCATCCATTTACCATCAGGACTGGTTTTCATTTCACCTTCTTGTAATAGTCGAACCGTAACCGCTTTATCATTTTCCAATGCTCCAGAACTGATTAGCCATTTTTGGACGATGTTCGGCAAATGTTCTAAATCATCCTCCTTGATTTGAATTGGATGTTCCAGATTCAGATTTTTAAGTATTTCCTGGGTTTCTTTACGAACCATCCTGTTAAATTGAAGTTCACCATAGCCGATAAGACTGGCCATGAGCATGATTATGTTGGCAATGGTTCCGAACTTGGCATCTTTCCAAAAAACAATAATCAACACCTGTGAAAGCAACACAGCGATAAGGCCTACATATGGCCACCATACTCTTTGTAAGAGCATTAATGCTACGGTGACAACAAAAAGAAAACTTACGAGCAGCCAGACCAATCCAACGGGTTTGGATATGAATTGTGTTAGTTGATTGAAATTGACCAAACCATAGGCTTTCAAAAAACCCATAAAATGAATTAATCCATGTATTAATACTAAGACAATCAGGATCGATCTCATGGCTTAAGTTGGTAAACTGTTATTCAGTAGGGATAAATCTAGTAGAGAATTTATGTGTGCCCAATGATAAAAGTCATGTCCCAAAGCTTTATAAAAATAACCTTTGACAAATAAATCAAAATATTTGCCTTTAATTTTCGCATAATGATATTTGTCATGGTTTGGTTTTGCAAAAGATTCTAGCTTTATATAAATATTTAAACCATATACTATGACAATTGATATTCAATATGTTCAAATGCCTACCAGTGAAGCAATGAATACACTAATGACCGCTAAACTAAATCGTCTAGCCAATAAATATGAATGGATTATAAGGGCCCGAGTTCATTTTAAACAGGAAAAAGATCCTACAGGAAAGGGCAAAATCTGTGAAATTGAACTTAGTGCTCCAGGTCCCAGGTTATTTGCACAATCCAATGAAGATGATTTTGAGAAAGCAGCTGCCAAGACCATAAAGGATTTGGAGAAACAGTTGAGCAAAAGAAAGGCAATAATGAACAAACACTAAGGTCTTTAAATAACATTGACCCAAATAATTCAATACCCATGAACAAAATACTAATACCTATTGATTTTTCTGAGTTCTCGGAAAACGCATTGGAAGTTGGGGCCAATTTGGCCAAAAAATTTGATGCCCATTTAATAGTGCTGCACATGTTAGGGCTTTCTGAAGCTATTTTCACAAAGGACGAAACCCAAGAATTTATGGAGGCACAGTATTATATGAAATTAGCGAGAAAGAGGTTTAATTCCTTTTTGGACAAACCTTTTTTAAAAGGAGTTAAAGTTTTTGAAACCATTCAGAACTATAAGGATTTCAATGAGATCAATGAGATTGTAAAAGAACAGGATATTGATCTTGTTGTAATGGGATCACACGGAGTTAGTGGATTAAGTGGTTTATTCATTGGTTCAAATACTGAAAAGGTAGTGCGAACCTGTGAGGCCCCCATTCTCGTAATTAAAAAACGAAGAGAAAATTTTGATATCAAGGAGGCCATTTTTGCCAGTGATTTTGAAGTGGAGAATATTACAGCCTACAATAGGGCCATTAAATTTTTTAAAATGCTTGGTGCCAATGTGCATTTGGTTTATGTAAATCGTCCTAATCAATACTTTAGAAATAATATTGAGATCAATGAGAAAATCGAGTTGTTCATGAGCGTTGCCCATCATGGCGATAGCACCAATGAAGGTAAGGTGACAATTTTGAATGATTATAGTATAGAAGAGGGTATATATAATTATGCGAAAGAAGTAAAAGCCAATATCATTGCCTTACCCACCCATGGCAGAAAAGGGTTGGCACATTTCTTTAAAGGAAGTATCGGTGAGGATATAGCAAATCATGCCGATTTACCGGTCATAACATTTAAAATTTGAATTTAAGATTCAAGAAGCATTTTAAGTTTTGCCAATACAATTAATTCTGACTTGTTTTTATTAGCAAAGGAAAAGGCGATACTCTGTGTGGTATTCCAAATCAGTTTTCTTATATCTTCATTGAAAAGTGGTTTATGTTCATTGAAGAATTCCCGGAATTCCGAAAAACAGATGTCGCTTTCTGCTTTTGTATGCTCTAGTTGTTTGAAGACTGTTATAATTTCATGATGACCATCCAAATCAAGTCCATGTGGTTCGGGATCAAGGTTGTACCATCTTTGTGAAATATCAGTTTTTAAGGCGACTATTTCTTCCTCTTCGATTTTCTTGTCTGCCATGGCCACAGCATAAAAAAGCTTGCCAAGATTTAGATGAAGCTTATTTTTTGGTTTTTCCATGGCCAGGGCTTTATTTAATAAGCACTTTATTTTAGGATTAAATCATCAACTCATTTTGGGGTTCTTTTTCAATAAACTGATCTAAAGGGTATCCAATCCGACAAAGTTCTCGCTTTACCTTGTCAATAGCGGCGATACTTTCATAAACAAAGGATAAAGTTTTTTTTTCAAGGTCAATGTCCAATATTCTTATGTCCATAATCCTACTGAGGTTACGAACAATGATATGTTTGCACCGATCTGAATTTAGTTTTTGTATTTGGGCAATTGCTTTCATCATGAAATGGTTTTTGGGGATTATAAAAATAATTAGGAAATATGATTTTTGATATGATTTTCGTCAGTTCGGAAATGAAGTCTTTTTAATTCTTTTGTAAGTAATTTAAACGATGATGCATACGGTACTGGCTATAGATATTGGAGGGACATTCACTAAAATCGGAATTGTTGACGCTACAGGGGAAATCTTGGTTTCCAAAGTGTTCAATACAAGATCCAAGGAACCTTTCACTTTTTTTTTAAAGGAATTGGTCGCCGAGATAAAAGAACTTACCAGGAGCTTAGGCGCTAAGTCCAAAATCTTGGCTGTTGGGGTAGGGGCGCCTAATGCCAATTCACTATCCGGGAATATTGAAAATCCACCCAATTTAAAATGGGGAAAAGTAACTCCTTTGGCGAAGTCGTTGGAGGAGGAATTTAAACATCCAGTGTTTATCGCCAATGATGCCAACGCCGCTGCTTTAGGTGAGTTACGTTTTGGATTGGCAAAAGGGATGAAAAATTTTGTGGTATTGACCTTAGGCACTGGTTTGGGTAGCGGTATTATTGTCAATGGAGATCTTTTATTGGGAGAACACGCCCAAGCAGGTGAAATTGGCCATGTAAATGTTGACCCCAAGGGTAGGCAATGTAATTGTGGCTTACAGGGGTGTTTGGAAACCTATGCTTCGGTTACAGGAATAAAGCGCACCGTTTTTGAACTCATTGCCGAAATGAGGGAAGAATCACCGCTACGGGGAATAAGTTTTGATGACCTCACAGGTGAGACTATTGCCAATGCGGCTTTGGATGGCGATAGTTTGGCCTTAAGGGCTTTTGGGATAACTGCCGAAATTTTAGGCAGCAAAATGGCGGATACTGTCGCCCATCTAGATCCAGAAGCATTTATCCTCGCAGGTGGTCTGAGTAAGGCGGGTAATATTCTCCTTAACCCTGTACTAACGAATCTAGAAAAAAACCTATTTGTTGCGTATAAAGGCAAAGTAAAGGTATACCTATCCAATGCACCAAGAAATGCGGCGATTTTAGGACCTGCCGCTTTGGCCTGGAAACAGTTGGAGACGCTTCAATGAGGATCTAATCCTGAAGGAAATGCTCCAAACTTTCACTATCAACAATATGTTCTGTGACTGAAAATACTTGTTTTCTATTATTCCTTACGGTTTTGTAGAATTTGGCAATATCATCCTCCAATGCTTGATGTTCATCGCGAAAAATCCTTGAATCGTGCTTAAAAGGGTCATCAATGGTCTGCGCGATATGGGTAAGATGTTCATCTACCCGCTTTATTAATTCCTTTCCTATTTGCTTATCATTCAATATACTTTGTCCAATGGTCTTTACGGCATCCAGATTCTCTTTTTTTGTAATCCAGATAAAATATTTGTTCAATAGCTTATGAAGAAAACGCAAGTCTTGTTTGTAGAAGATCAAATCGGATTTCCAATGTTTGGTCAAAACGTATAATTCTTCCCAATCTGTGTTTTGTATGTAATTTCCTTTGGGTCTGGTTCTATAATTTTCCATGTCATTCCTTTTTGAATTGAACATTTTTGATGTTGATTAAAGTTAGCTCCATCCTATAAAAACTTATATGATATTTGTCATACACTTTAATTTAAAGGTGGGATTATTGCTTAATTATTCGCCCATCTTCCATTTGAATTATTCTGTCCGTGCGTTTAGCGAAGTCCATATCATGTGTTACAACCAATAGTGAAAGTCCTTGCTCTTCTTTAAGTTGTTTAAAGATCTGAAATACGTTTTCCGAATTATAGCTATCCAAATTACCGGTGGGTTCATCACCCATAAGTATCGAAGGGTTGTTTATTAATGCCCTGGCGATTGCAACACGTTGTTTTTCGCCACCTGATATTCTTGATGCCCTTTTTTTGGCCAAATGACCTATATTCAACATTTTTAGTTTTTCCATGGCATCAAACGCTATCTCTGCATGCGATTTCGCATCCAATTTTTTTGCAGGAAGCATCACATTTTCCAATACACTGAATTCCGACAATAGGTAATGAAACTGAAAGACAAAACCAATATGCTTGTTTCTGATTTTTGACAATACCTTGTTGGGCTTCCCGGTCACCAATTCTTCATTTATAAATAATTCACCTTCATAATCCGTATCCAGGGTAGAAAGAATGTAAAGTAAGGTTGATTTACCCGATCCGGATTTTCCCATTATCGAGGCAAATTCACCTTTTTTAATTTTGAAATTAAGATTTTGCAGCACGTGAAAAAGCACGGGCTTTTTAAAATATTTGTCTATATTTTTTGCTTCCAAAACTATTGACATAACACTTTTTTAGTTTCCACGTATTATTTGAACCGGGTCAATTCTTTTTGCTTTATTTGAAGGTAGATACCCCGCAATAAAAGTAGATAGTAGCGCAAATGAGATTCCTATGATGTAATACATGATATTGTAATTGATAGGGTATGTGGTGATTGTCGGCAGCGCCTCGGTTTCAAAGGCAACATTGTCTATAAGTCTCGAAAGCCCATATCCAACCAATAATCCCAAAGCACCACCTAAAGCGCCAATGATCATAGCCTGACTCATAAATATCAATTGTACATCGGTGCCCGAAAAACCGGTTGCCTTTAAAATGGCAATGTCCTTCATTTTTTCGTAAATAAGCATATTCAATATATTGTAAATGCCAAAACCTGCGACAATAAGCAAGGTTATAGAAACAGAATAAGTGATCAAATTCCTAATATTACTTCCAGTTTCAAATTGTGCATTGGCCTCATTCACATCTATGGCTTTTATCTTGAACTGATGTTCAAGTCTATGGGACATTGGCTCTGCCTTTGAGATATCAAAAAGCTTAACGTTTATGTCGGTAACGTAATTTTCGGCCTCACCTAAGATCCGCTGTACGGTTTTAAGATTGGTAAAACTTTGTATATTATCAATATCAGCAATGCCACTTTGATATATACCTACGATTTTCAAAGGAAAAATATCACCTTTTATTGTGCTTACTTGAATTCTGTCCCCAACCGAGAGCGACATTTTATCCGCAAGTCCTGCCCCTAGTAAAATACCACTATCGTTATTTTTTAGCGCTTCGGGGGTGCCTAGGACGATATAATCTTGAATGTTTGACAATCGTACTTCTTCCATGATATCGACCCCGACAAGATTACCGCCTAATTCAATGGAACCTGATAAATAAAAAATCTGAGCTCTTAATTGTGGAGTCGCCCCTTTTACATTAGTGTCTTCCTTCAGATATTTTAAAATTGGTAACGCATTATGTATTTTTTTATGACTTTGTTTGGGCTTAATAGAATGTACAACATTAAAGGCATCCTCAAATTCCCCATACAATGCGATAGGTTGATTTTCAGAGGGCTCTATTTCGTTATAAAGGTGTATATGAGGTGTTTGGTTTAGGACAAGATCATCGAGCATCGTGTTTAATCCTGTCATAAAACTCACTAAAGTTATATAGGCACCAATACCAAAGGTAACGCCCAAAGAAGCCGTTATAGTTGATTTCTTCTTGGTGACAAGATGCGTTTTGGCTATGCCCAATATTACTTTCCAATTGATCATTCTTTGGGCTTATAAATGTAGGTGTCGGCATCTAGGCCTGAGCGTATTTCAACTTTGTCCAGGTTTTGTAGACCAAGGGTGACGGTCTGCATACCATTTTCAGTTTGTACTTTGTTTTCACCAATAAGATATTCTTTTGGTATAGTGAGAACGTTGTTCTTCTGGTCAATGATAATGTTCCCTTCCCCAGCAAGGCCTGGATATAGTATCTCTGGAGTTTCCTTGAAAACAGCCTCGATTTTAAAAGTTTGGGAACGCTCGTCTTTACTGGGATAAATTTTACTGATTGTGGTTTCAAGTACTTTTGAGTTATATGCATCAAGGGTAATCAAGGCTCTTTGACCCTTTTTGATTTTAACAATATCTACTTCATCAATCAACATTTCCACAACAAAGACATTTTTGCTACCTATCGCTGCCAAAGGTTCCATCGTGGTCACAATTTCTCCCGGGTTTTTGAACAGGGCATATAC
>JBATIW010000379.1:0-1562 GCA_049668005.1 Maribacter sp. | reverse complement strand
AAAAAATAGTCCCGCTTTCAGTTTCAATGTCATTATTTTTTTAGATTCTGAAACCAAAATTATCTATAGACATATGAAACGGATGCTACGTATGTAACAAAGTATGCAAGAAATGTAACAGTAGTTGTAGCTATCTATTTATCAGTAGCTTGAAGATACTCCGATGGTGTTTTTTTGTAGGCTTCTTTAAAACATTTTATAAAATAGGAGGGTGTATTAAAGCCTACTTCATAGGCAACCTCATTGATCGAAGCATCAGAGGTCTGCAATATATGAACTGCTTGGTTTAGGCGTTGCGAACGCAGGAATGCCGTGGTACTGAGACCGGTGAATGCCAATAATTTCCGATGCAATTGCATCCGATTCATGCCCAATTCTTTACAAAAGAAGGCGGCATTGCATTCGGGGTTTGACAAATTATCGTCCAACGTTTTTTGTAATCTATTCAAGAAAACCTCATCGGTAGGAGTGATGGCAATATCCTTAGCCTGTAATACCATCCCCTGGCTATAACGATTACGAAGTGCTCTCCTTGTTTTGATAAGATTCTCGACCCTTTTCTCTAAAATACGCAGCTTAAAGGGTTTAGTAATAAAATCATCAGCCCCGGACTTAAGGCCTTCCAATTCATTTTCCTCTCCAATATGGGCGGTCAATAAAATAATTGGGATATGGCTTGTTCGCTCGTCATTTTTTAAGGTGTTGCAAAGTTCAATCCCATCACATAAGGGCATCCGCACATCGGAAATAATAACGTCAGGGACCATTTCCAAAGCTTTTTCTATCCCCTGCACGCCGTTTTCTGCAGTATGGATCTGATTTTTTTTACCCAATTCAGTCGCGATAAATTGCCTTACATCCGCATTATCCTCCACAATCAGGATGATCGGGAGGTCAGCATTTTCTAAAGGAGTATTATCATTGCTTACCAGCTCTCCATTTTCAGAAGCAGGAGCATCTGATTTAGCATGCTGGTTTTCCAGGACCGGGATATGCTGACTTATAAAAAAATCCTTGTCAACAGGAAGACTTACCTTAAACACAATTTCGTTCTTACGACCTTTTTCAACATTGATTTCACCTCCATACAACTTCACCAATTCTTTTACCAGGGATAGGCCCACGCCTGCACCCGACGAAAATTCATCTTGCTGATAAAATCTGGAAAACAAGTTCTCCAGGGGGATGTCCGTAAGGTTGTTGACTGTATTTGCAACAATAATGGATACTTTATTATCCACATTTTTGGCCTTAAAGTAGCAATACCCATTTTCAGGGCAATACTTCATGGCATTAGAGAGTAGGTTCATCGTTATTTTTTCAATAACATCCTCGTCATACCAAAGCCCTTCCATTGGTCCAACTACCGAAGTATAGGATATTTTTTTTGATTCTGCCCTGTATTCAAATGATGCGGAAATATTTCTCAAAAACAGGCCCAAGTTACCCTGAATCAACTTAAATTTTAGTTTGCCGTCATCTACTTTGGCCAAATCCAACAATTGATCTACAAGGGTAAGCATCCGGCTAGTATTTCGCCGTATCATTGAAAAATTCGTGAG
>JBATIW010000378.1:0-5953 GCA_049668005.1 Maribacter sp. | reverse complement strand
ACATCAGCATCTGAAAACCGGATGAACACAACCCCTTGCTTTTCTAAAAGACCCTGCCTCCTTGCATCATACTCATATTTATAGTCATGGGAATCCCCATCTATTTCGATGGCTAATTGAAGTTCATGACAATAGAAATCGACTATATATTCGAGTAAAGGTACCTGTCGATGAAATTGAATTCCTAAAACCCTCTGCTTAATTTTTTGCCACAGCAATACTTCTGCAAAAGTGCTATTGTTGCGAAGTTGGCGTGCATAAGCTTTTAGTTTTGGATTATATGGAATAAGTTTATTCTTCATTTTAAGTAATACCTTAACATCGGTTTTTACACCCCTAAGGTCCCCTCAAGGGGACAATATCGGGATTAAAAATTAAATTTTGGGATTTCAATAAATCCTTTGATTCATATAATTTAGCGCTAATTGTTCAATAAAAGTTCACTGTCCAAATAACCAATACGTTCCGCCTTAGCTTCAAATGGAGTGTCCAATGGTAAAGGTGTATTATAGATATTCCAGACAGAATCTTGGGACTTCTTCCATACTATGGTCGCATCAGTCTGTTTTGCATATAAATAAATTCCTTTTTCTTTTTCTTCCATCTCCAAGGGTGGTAATTGGCGTTGATTTCCGTTCGACAACCACTTTGAAATCAACTCTTTTTCGGTGTATTGACCCAGGTCGTTGGTTTCCTTTATCCATTTATTCAATACCTCTCGATAATGCAATAAGGTATCATGCATTTCTGGATTGCTTGCCAAATTAGTAAGTTCGTATGGGTCATTCTCCAAATCGTAAAGTTCTTCCTCGGGTTTGACTGATTGCATCCAGCGCGATTGGTTAACGTTCAGTTTGACATCTACAAATAACTTTCGTAATTCCTGCATCATGGGCATCTGCTCTCGATAGGCAACTGGCATGGCATGACTAATATCCGTATTGAAGCTTTTGATATATTTATAACGTGCAGAGCGTACTGCACGCAACCGGTCATATAGCTCATCAAAACGATCAGAAGAATGAAAGGTAAATTCCGCTTTCCTTGGCGCTTCAAACGCACCAAACTGCGCTTTACCCTGCATCACCTTTGGAGGCTCAATCCCAACTAATGAAAGAACTGTAGGAGCATAATCAATAAAACTGATCAAGCGATTGTCCCTGCCACCTGCATTTAAATTCCGAGGGAATTTTACAATCAAGGGCACTTTTATTCCGCTATCATATAATGCCCGCTTGTGACGAGGAAAAGGACCGCCATGATCTCCATAAAAGAAAATGATACTATTCTCATAAAGTCCATCTTCCTTTAATTGACCTATGACTTCGGCAATTTGGTCATCCAAGCGCTTTAGATTACTGTAATTAACCGCTAGATCATGACGAATTAGCTGGTTGTCCGGAAAGTATGGGGGCACGGGAACTATTTGTGGGTCAACATACAAGCTGTCCTTAGTCCGCTTCCAGATTTGGGACTCGTGGCATACACTAAAATTGAAAACTGCAAAAAAAGGTTGATCCTCCTTTCTTTTTCTCCAATGTCTAACATCGCTACTTTCATCCCATGAGGCTTCGGTCTTTGCAAAATTGTAATCTTCCTTTGGCCCATTAACACAGTAGTATCCCTCCTTGCGTAGGTACTCCGTGAACATTTTCACTCCGTCAGGAACTATGGGGGAATAACTCGGAATACCTATTGACGGCTCATTTTCATCCGTCCAGGCCTTATGTGTACGCATATTGTGGGTTCCTAAAGTCGTCGGGTACATGCCCGTAATCAAAGCGCTTCTTGCCGGAGCACAAACGGGCACTGGCGAAAAGGCATTGTCGAAAATGATACCATCTGTTGCTAAAGTCGATAGGCTTGGCAATGCAATGGTGCTATCGCCGTACATGGGAAAGAAATCTGGCGATTGATCCTCGGCAACCAACCAGATGATATTCGGCGGTACTTTTTTTGTAATGGTGTTCTCCTCATAGTTACATGCCCCAAAGCCCGTTAAAATAAGGCAAAGGAATATGCATCTTATTAAATCATGTAGTCGTATCATTTTATCCCCTTAAGGAATTCAAGACTTTGAGGCACCTGTTCTACCACGCGAGAGCATTCATCTTCTATGAACATGTATTCAACGCCGAGTTCCATTCCTCTTTTAACGATGTCCGCAATAGCTACTTGTCCTGTACCTAAAACCACATTGGTCTCTACATCTTCATGACCGGTATTATTCCCAACAACACCTTTCTCCATATCCTTTAAGTGGAACAATACAAATTTATCGGGATATTTGTTGAGCAAGGTCATTGGATCAGCTCCGCCATGTTGAACCCAATAAACATCCATCTCAAATGCAAAGTTATTGGCATTCTCTGCCATATAATCGAATAAAGTTCCATCTTCATAGGGCCTAAACTCATAGCCATGGGCATGATAAGCCAAGGTAATCCCTGTATCCTTCAATAATTTACCTGCTGTATTAAAAACGGCAACAGCTTTTTTTGTTGTCTCGATATCAAAGGTATTCCCCTTATGTGGAATCCATGCACACATCACATATTTGGCGCCAAATTGCTTTGCACTTGCCAATACTTTTTCTGGATTATTCTTTAGGTCATCATAATTGGCACCTATACTTACAACATCCAACTTGTATTTGTTCAACAAGCCATCAAATTCTTCAAAAGACAGACCGTAGGTATCCCCGCCTTCCAAATTCGTCAACCCCCATTCACTTATGGTTTTTAAGGATCCTGATACATCTTTCTTGAACTGATTGCGAAGACTGTACAATTGAATTCCGAATTCCTGTGCATTAAGCTGCAATATACAAGTCTGAAAGACCGTGGCTATTACAACCATACTTACCGTCAATTTTAATTTTCCCATTTTAATTGTTATTTAATCAAGTCAATAGATTTCCTTCATCATCCCATTCGGCAATGATTCCTCTTTTACTTTGGTCCACACACTTTGCGATCCATTCAGGATCATATGCTACCCCATGTTGTTCGAGAACATCATCGGGTACGCCATCCCAGACATTGGGCGTATTACCTTTATAACCCAGATCTTCAATTCCCATTTTTGTGGTATAATAGCCGGTAAGGGTCAAATCGCGTATCATACCAAAAAATTGGATTTCCAAAGGCCTTTTGTCATTCGGAACTTCAGCATCATAATAGGCTATCGTATCCAGTACTTGTTTTTGTTGGGCTTCAGGAGTGGCTTTAAACTCAGTACCAAATTCGGTATTGGTTCTATGGTCCAACCACATGAGACCGCCTCTCAATGTCACCTGCATCTCAGGAATATCCTTTGCCATAAACTCAATGAACCCGGGTACTTCCGCATCTGTCGCACTGCCGTATTTGTCATTCGATGGCAAGATCAAATCACATAAGATCCCAACAGTTTCCAATTCATGCGCATTGAAGAACTGTTCAGCCTCCAATTTTATGATTTCTTCTTTTTCCTTGAGCGTTCTCCCGTACTTGTAACTATAACCCTGCAATTCGGTCACTTCTGTGGTCTTGGTTTCCGCTTCAGGTTTACATCCGTGAACCACTAAACCTGCGGCAGCACCTCCCAATAGCATAGATTTTATACTCTTTCTTCTATCCATGTGCTAGATATTTTGTTGTTTCAATTGTTCAATGATATAATCAGAAGCTCTCCAAGAAAGTGCTAAGATGGTCCAAGTACAGTTTTTATCGGCTTGGGAAACAAAAGGCCCTGCATCAACAATAAAAACATTATCCACATCGTGCAATTGATTGAATTTATTGGTCACTGATGTTTCGGGGTCATCGCCCATTCGGGTCGTACCCACCTCATGGATAATCGCACCGGGTGTCAGTAGACCATAATCCTGCTCTTTTGAAGGTTTCGGACCCATAGGTTGACCTCCCATATTATGGATAATTTCCTCAAAGGTATTTTGCATATGTTTGGCCTGATTGCGTTCAAAATCAGACCACTTATAATTGAAACGAAGTACAGGTATGCCAAATTCGTCCACCGTGGTAGGGTCGATTTCACAATAATTATCTTTTCTGGCAATAGATTCTCCACGACCGCTAAAACCGACGAGCGAACCATAATATTTTTTGGCATCTTCTCTAAGACTATTGCCATAGCCACCGGTCGGAAGTTCAAAAAACCTATTGAATTCATTTACATTAAAACCAAATCCGTAAGATGGCATCCCCATACCTCCCCAAACTTCTATATGATACCCTCTGGGAAAATCAAGTTTGCTATTATCTCCCCACCAAGGTGAATATACATGCATTCCGCCCACACCATCTTCATTATAGGATGTCTTTCGATTCATTAAATCAGGAACGAACCCAACGCTACCAGCCCCGGTGGAATCGTGAAGGTATTTGCCAACAAGATTGCTACTATTGCCCAATCCGTTTGGATGTTGTTTGCTTTTGGAGTTCAATAAAATTCGCGCTGAACTACAGGCCGATGCAGCCAAAACAACAACTTTTCCGCTAAGTTGATATTCTTTTCTGTCATCCTTACTGATATAAGAAACTCCGGTCGCCTTGCCCTCCTCGTTGGTCGTAACTTCACGAACGACACTGTTCACATAAAGATCGATTTGACCGCCGTTCTTCTGAGCTGGAAAAATTAGGCAGGAGCCAGAGGAAAAATCAGCATACACTTGACAAGACCTTCCGCATTGTCCACAGTAAAAACAAACGCCCCTTTCCTCATTTATTTTTTTGGTCAGCATCGACATTCTACTTGGAATGACCGGAATACCAGATTTCTTGGCACCATTGATATAAAACAGTTCGTGTAATCTAGGTTTTGGCGGAGGAAGAAAAAAGCCATCAGGGTCATTGACAAGTCCTTCGTTGGTTCCAAAAACACCAATAAGTTTATCGACCTTGTCATAATAGGGTTTTACATCCTCATAGCTAATAGGCCAATTATCACCATGGCCGTCAACATCTTTATGCTTAAAATCCTTTGGGCCAAATCGTAACGAAATACGCCCCCAATGGTTGGTTCTACCACCAAGCATATGCGATCTGAACCAATCAAATTTTGTGCCCTTGGTATGTGTATAGGGTTCCCCCTCTATTTCCCAACCTCCGTATGCGGCGTCAAAATCACCAAAAGGACGAACTGTACTGGCACCCCTTCTTGGCGATTCATACGGCCATTTTAATTGGGTCATTTGTTCTGGGTTGGCAGGGTCAAAAAATGGTCCTGCTTCGACCACTGCAACATTTAAACCAGCATCTGCCAGTTGCTTAGTTGCCATACCTCCCCCAGCACCTGAGCCGACTATAATGACGTCATATAATTTTGATGATTCTTTTATTTGCATAAATAGATTTTTGCTAATCCCCCCAAGATAAAAATTAAATACATCATATTCGGACTTTTTAACCCATCCTAATCGATTCTATTTGGATTTGATTTAAAATGATAACCATTTGACAATATAGAATCAGATTAAACTCCCTTTAGATATCGCACTTTAATGCTTATTTGAAAATAATGGAAATAAGCACCATGAGGCTAGCAATTTTAGAACAAAGGCCATTGATGCATATATTCTTCCAACATGTGATAGAATAGTATTGGAATAAGATTGAGTTTCAGTTTAATTTTGCCATAAACCAAACTAGTTTGGGCTATTTTCAATCATAACATGTTCATAAACACTATTTTAAATTATAAACGTGGATTGCCAAGAAAGAATTAAATTATTCGCTGTAGTAGTTGGAACTACTAGAACAACATTTGTTATCCTTTTGCTAATTTCAACACTTATGTCCTGCAAAACCTCGCTATTACGAGACGCTGCCCAAGTGGAATTATCCGATCATAATGCAGCTATTTCCACAAGGCATTTAATGCTAAGAATCAAGGAAATCCCCAAGACCGGCTATGCTTTTGGCCATCAAGATGCAACTGCATATGGTTTAGG
>JBATIW010000377.1:0-3272 GCA_049668005.1 Maribacter sp. | reverse complement strand
GTACAATTAAGATTTCGTACCAATGTACCCCGTAATCCATGTCAAACTTTTCCCCAATTTGGTCAGCTACGGACTGTACGGCGCCTAATCTTGAAAAAGGTTCATCGATGAGCTTCCACATGGCATTTAAAGGGAAAAATCCCATAACGAGGTCCGTAGTGTCTCCGTCAAAAAGCTTCCATCGGATCATTCCTCGTACAAAGCCTTCAAAAACTTGCCATAAAATAAGAAAGCCCAAAGCAAATGCCGATCGTTTTACCAATATGCCGAGGAATAAACAAAAGGAGAAAAAACCCATCAGTTTAACGAAAAAGGCCAATAAGAATTCTAGATCGGAAAAGATAATCGAAAGCTCATTGTAGTCTGAATAGATGAGTCCTAAAATCATCGAAACCAGGAATACGAAGATTGTTGAAATCAATGCAAAGGATATCACAGTCAAAAACTTTGAGAGGATGAATTCCTTCTTTGATAAACCATCTATCAGGTTTTGTTTAATGGTTTTGTTACTGTACTCATTGGCCATCATAGAAACAATGACAATTGCCAGGAACAACTTGAAAAATGCGGTTATGAATGTATTAAAATGCCAGATATAGGGGAAATTGAATATCCCTTGATCTGCCAAATGGAATTTAATGGGCCCAATATCAAATTTTATAGCCGCCACTAAGGCAATTGAAGTAAGCAACACAAAATAAGAAATGATCAATATCTTGCTAACCCTGTTGTTCCAAAGTTTTATGAATTCTATTTGTAATAATCGTAGCATGGTATTTTTTTGGTTTAATTAGCCGCATTTTTGGTCAATGTCAAGAATTGCTCTTCAAGACTCTCTTTTCTTTGCACCAAATGGGAAAGTACAATACCCTGCTCCATCAGGCTTCTATTCAAAACCTCGGAATTCATTTCTTCCTTAAGGAAAGCAGTGATTAGACCGTTTTCATTTTTTATTTTACCGAAGCTGCTGTTGTTTTCGAGAAAAGCCAATAGTTTTTCATTATCACTGGATTTTAGTTCAAAAAAACCATGGCTGGCCAACATATCGTCTACACGGCCGGAATAGAGTTTACGACCTTTGCGTAGAATTACAACATGGCTACAGACCTTTTCTACTTCGTCTAAAAGATGGGATGCCAAAAGAATGGTCGTCCCTTGGGATGCCACCTTCTTTATAATTTCACGAATTTGATGAATTCCTTGTGGATCCAAGCCATTGGTAGGTTCATCAAGTATCAATATTTCCGGGTCATTGAGTAGGGCAGAGGCTATGGCCAACCGCTGTTTCATACCTAGGGAATAGGTTCTGAATTTGCTGTTCTTACGTTCTATTAAACCAACTAATTCCAACTTTTCCTCAATCTTATCTTCAGGTACTTCCTTGATCTTACAGACCAGTTTTAAGTTTTGTATGGCGGTCATATAAGGGTAAAAATTTGGTCGTTCAATGATGGCCCCAACCTTTTTTAAGGCCTCATGTGTTGAGGTATTGCCATCAAACCAGGAAAATTCTCCATTGGTTCTGTTTACAACATTGAGCACCACTCCCAAAGTAGTGGATTTACCACTGCCGTTTGGGCCCAAAATGCCATAAACATTCCCTTTTTCTATAGTGAATGAAAGGTCTTTAACAGCAGTAAGGTACCCGAATTTTTTAGTGAGGTTATTTACAGATAGTATCTTTTCCAAAATAGGAGATGTTTTTAGGAGGTTTATAGTAACTTGACGAAGAAACCCTAAATTTGTTACAGGCTTATCCACTTAAAAATAAACAATTGCCATGCAGGAGGAAAAATTAATGTCAAAGAAAAAGCCGGCTTTTCCTGTTTCGGAAGCGTTAGATGCTTATCTTGAACAATATAGCCGTAAAATCGAATTTCCTATATTCTACGAAGACCTACTACGTTTTTCAGGCTCAGTGGTCGTATATGATTCAAATGATGAAGACACTTTATGGATCCGTGTATATTATAATGAATTTGATCGGCAAGAGATCGATGAAAGCCTAAAAAGGGTATATTCCATTCTGCATTCTGATGGGAGTGATCACATGAATCCGTATTTAAATGTTGATGCCATTGATTATTGCACTTTTGCAAACTCAAAGCCGTTTCGTGTAAAAATCAGGAATATACTTAATGATAATTTTACCTATTTCTATGTAAAAAAAACCGATGCTTCACGAATTTATGGTCTTGAATTAGAGCATTTGTTGTCACCTTATAATTTAAATTTTTTAGTCTTTAATGATACCTTGATCGAGGAGCATATTGCCGGTATCCCGGGGGATATGTTCATTAAGGAGATGTTGCCAAATTGCACTGAACCCGAAAAGGCCCAATTGGCAAAGGAGTTCGTAAAATTCAATGAAAGGAGTATGATTCGGCTTTTGGGTGATATGCGATCCTATAATTACGTGATAGTCCCAACCCATGATTTTGATCAAGTGGTGTACAAAATAAGGGCCATAGATTTTGACCAGCAATGCTTTGAAGGTAAACTAAAAGTATATCGTCCACAGTTTTTCAAGGAAAACTATTTAATGGTTGAAATGGTCAAGAACAAGCTTCTAAACCATTCAGTGGATCAGTATAAATTGGAGGAACGGTCGATCATTGCGAAGCGTATTATAAGTTCAGGGGATCGCATTGTATTATTAGGGAAAATTTGTAAAAAAGATACTATATCAACAGACAAGAACATTTCCTTGCTAAAAACCCAAATTTTTGAGCTTACCAAAGACACAAAATTCAAGAAATGCAAAACTATGGGCGATATTCTTCATTTAGCACTTGATTTTGTAAAGCGTAACTACCAAGGTGTGAGTATGAAACAGATTATTGAGCATAAGATCAAGATATAGGCATCCTGGATTTCAATGCTTGGAAATCTAACCCAAGCTGTTATGATGCGTAGAAGATTTAGAAATTTACAGGAGTATAAGAAGAAGTAATAAATCAAAAAACGGCCACTTCATATTTAACAATAAAGTCAAAAAATAAACTTTTGGACATTACCAATTCGTGAAATACTTACAAAAAAGGGGTGAAATTATGTGAAATTTCTTACATTCTTATACCATACGTCGTGATTCATCGAAATTCCTTAAAGAAATAAATTTATTATCAGTAAATTTAATAAGTATTAATTCTCCCCAAATTTATTAGAACAGGTTTATTCATTGAAAGTCACTCTCTTATAACTATTTGTTATATGTGGTTCTTAAATGAATTAGCATCTGATTTTACTTATGTTAAGTCACTCCCCCGCTG
>JBATIW010000376.1:0-12994 GCA_049668005.1 Maribacter sp. | reverse complement strand
GGCTTGGGAGAAGTATTGCATACGGGTAGAATAGCTACGAAAACATTGGTAGGTGCTTATGAATCCTTTCTTCAAGAAAAAGGAAATTTGATTAGTGGGACCTTTGATTTTGACACAATGTTCGTTGAAAAAGAACATATATCGTACAATTCCCTAAAGGCCAGGAAAATTGTTTTCGCTACGGGTTTTGGTTTAAAATCGAATCCATATTTCAACTACCTTCCATTAATAGGGAATAAGGGCGAACTCTTGACCATAAAAGCTCCTAAATTAAAAGAAAATAATATTATCAAATCGGGGGTGTTTATTATCCCCCTAGGTGATGACCTATATCGGGTTGGTGCAACTTATGAACGCACCGATAAATCCAATACCCCAACTGATGGGGCCAAAAATGAATTGTTGGATAAATTACATACGCTCTTAAAGTGTGAATACGATATTGTTGATCATGTTGCTGGTATTAGGCCAACAGTGGTAGATAGGAGGCCTTTGGTTGGATTACATCCTGAATATAGGAATATACTAGTATTAAATGGATTTGGCTCCCGTGGTGTTCTTATTGCCCCTTTGATTTCAAAACAACTTTACAACCATGTTGAAAAAGGTGAAGTACTACCTTCCGAAATAGACGTGAAAAGGTTCTCAAAAAGATTTGTAGCTAAGAGGTCTTGACAGCTTTTGAATTATAATGTACGAAGAAGTTGATCCATATATTCCTGGATAATCGTATTATCACTGGCATAAAAACTACCATGGTCGCTACAATTGAAATGAAGGTATTGATCAAGGAGGTGCCAATTAGCAAATAGGCTATGACAAACGCTGCAACGGCAAATACAATTCCGACGGCATAACTAACGTACATGGCACCATAAAAAAAGGAAGGTTCTATTTTGTATTTTGTATTACAATGTGAACAGCGCTCATGCATTTTGAAGAGATTCCCTAATTTATACGGGTTTTTCTCCATATACATACTTTCGTTATGGCATTTAGGGCAACTTCCTGTTAAAATGCTGTAGAGTTTGTTTCCTTTTTTTAACATTTGCAGAATATTTGGGCGAAAATACAGTATTACTCGCTTTTCTAAAGTAACATAGGTCACAAAATATGCTAAATATCCATAATCTTTCAGTCTCTTTTGGAGGTGAATACTTGTTCGAAGAAATATCTTTTAGACTAAATGCTGGTGACCGCGTTGGACTAATTGGCAAAAATGGGGCTGGTAAATCTACCTTGTTAAAGTTGTTATCCAAAGATATGTCGATTGATTCGGGAACTATTGCCACCGAGAAGAATATCAAGATTGGTTTTCTTAGACAGGATATAGATTTTGAACAAGGTAGAACAGTTTTAGAGGAAGCTTACCATGCTTTTGAGGAAATCAAGGCATTGGAACTTAAGTTGGACAATATTAACCAGCAACTTGCGGAACGAACAGATTATGAAAGTGAAGGTTACCATCAATTAATGGTAGACCTAAATGAATTTTCACATCATTACGAGATAATTGGAGGTTATAATTACCAAGGCGAAACTGAGAAGATACTTCAAGGACTAGGTTTTAATAGAGAAGATTTTGATAAGAAAACCGATACCTTTTCAGGGGGTTGGCGCATGCGTATTGAGTTGGCAAAACTGCTTTTGCAATCCAATGATGTATTGCTGCTGGATGAGCCCACTAACCATTTGGATATAGAATCTATCATTTGGCTCGAACAATTTTTGAATAATTGTGCCGGAGCCGTTGTCATAGTTTCACACGATAAAATGTTCTTGGATAATGTAACGAATAGAACTATTGAAATTTCTTTGGGTAGAATTTATGATTATAATAAACCGTATTCCCAATTTTTGAAACTAAGGGGCGAGATGAAGGAACAACAGCTCAATGCCCAAAAGAACCAGGAAAAGGAAATTCAGCAGGCTGAACGTTTGATTGAGAAGTTCAGGGCAAAGTCAACTAAGGCCTCAATGGCCCAATCCCTAATCAAGAAATTGGATAGGATGGATCGGATTGAAGTAGACCAAGATGACAACGCAGTAATGAATTTGCGTTTTCCAATTTCAGTAACCCCTGGAAAAGTTATCGCAGAAATAGAAAATCTATCCAAAAGTTATGGGGAAAATTCGGTACTCCAAAATATTGATTTGCTTTTAGAACGTGATAGTAAAACGGCATTTGTTGGTCAAAATGGACAAGGTAAATCTACATTGGCCAAGATAATGGTAGGTGAATTGGAGCATGAAGGAAAGTGTAAGTTGGGTCATAATGTACAGATAGGTTATTTTGCCCAAAACCAAGCTGAGTATCTAGATGGTAGGAAAACGGTTTTGGATACGATGATAGATGCAGCTAATGAGAAGAACAGAAGTAAGGTCCGTGATATACTGGGGTCATTCCTTTTTCGTGGGGAAGAAGTTGATAAATATGTAAAAGTGCTGTCCGGGGGTGAGCGTAATAGGCTGGCCTTGGCCAAAATGTTATTACAGCCCTTCAATGTTTTGGTTATGGATGAGCCTACAAATCACCTTGATATTATATCAAAGAATGTTTTAAAGCAAGCATTGCAGCGTTTTGAAGGTACTTTGATCCTTGTATCACATGATCGGGACTTTCTCCAAGGGCTTACCAACAAGGTCTATGAATTCAAGGATAAAAAAATCAAAGAATATTTGGGAGATATTGATTTTTATTTGGAGCAGCGCAAAGTAGATAATTTTAGGGCTATTGAGCAAGAAAAAAACAAAACGGTAAAGAAGGTCAAGAAAGAAAAGCAGTCGAATTCCTTTGAAGACCAAAAGAAATTAAAATCCTTAAAGAACAAGTTAAGTGCCGTTGAAAGTAAAATTTCAACTCTTGAAAAGGAAATTTCTGAAATAGATCATAAGCTATTAATGGATTATAATACTACCATCGCAAAACCCAACTTTTTTGATTCCTACCAAGGCAAAAAGAAAAGCCTGGAAAATCTTATGTCGCAATGGGAAGAGATCACCCTTGGATTGGAAGAAATCATCTAATTATTCGCTAAATAGCAATCTATTATTTTCCTACACCACAAGAAATTGACCTTTCGCAACATTATACTGCGCTTTAACGATAAAACTTGCTTTTAATCCGTTAATAGAAGTAATTTGTAGGGTAATTCCTAAGGAAGTTAATTGGACTTAAGCATGTTTTGATTATGGGTGTAATAAAAAAAGTATTTTGTTTGTTGTTGTTAAGTGTGCTGTCTTGCAATGCAATATTTGCCGGTATTTCCGATGATGAAAAACAGGCCTTAATCGATTTATATAATAGTACGAACGGAGAAGCGTGGAAAAATAGTTGGGATATCAATTCATCCCATAAAAAATGGCATGGGGTCAAGGTAGTGAATGATCAGGTTGTTGAAATTAATCTATTTCATAATAATTTGACTGGAACATTACCGGAGAGTATTATTAAACTTGTACATCTACGAAAACTAAATTTGGCATTTAATGCCATTTCCGGGGAATTGCCCAATGGATTGGGAATGTTGAAAGAACTAAGGGTTTTAAAACTTGAAATGAACCGAATAAAGGGCTCTATACCAAGTTCAATAGGTATGATGACCAATTTGGAAGAGTTATCTGTTTTTAACAATTTCTTATCGGGCAGTATTCCTGTTAGTATTGGAAACCTAAAAAATTTAAAAATACTTAATTTCTCAAGCAATAATTTAAGAGGTAGAATCCCCACTAGTTTGGGCAATCTGACCCAATTGCAAAGCTTGGGTCTTTTTGAAAACGGATTATACGGTGATATACCCCATGAAATTGGTAACCTAAGTAATTTAAAGGAATTGGTCTTGGCAAACAATCGATTTGGGGGTGAAATCCCTGCGGAATTTGGACAATTGGCTAGTTTGGAGATTTTTCAAATTCAAAACAATGATTTCAACTCATTCGAGAATTTAGGAATGATGGATACTCAGGGAATCTTGGTCTTTGATTACGATAAGGACGATGCAAACATAGATTTCAAAGACATAAACTTTAGCAAAACTAGGATGGCAGACACGAAGTTTGATGATGATGATGATTAGTTAGTGATTCATAGTTTTAGTTAGCTTGGTTAAAAGGGATGTGAAAGCATCCCTTTTTTTTATAAAGGTTCGCAGAAATGTTGAAGAATATATCAGAAATCCATAAAAAAAACGTTAAAAACCTAAGGATAAGATGAATAACACCAGAAAATATATGAAAAACACTGCCATATGGCCTAAAACATAGTATAAAATAATCGAAAAGTTTAATTGTAACCCTAAAACTTAATAATTATGAATAAAAAATTACTTTATGTATCGTTTCTTTTTTTTCTGTTATTACAAACTGTTGGAATAGCACAAATACCGGAAGACGAAAAATCTGCCCTGATAGATCTTTACGAAGCAACGAATGGTGATTCCTGGACGATAAAATGGAATTTAAAATCACCAGTTCAGCAATGGTATGGCGTCGATATCATTGATGGTCATGTAATAGGCCTAAATCTGTACAAAAACAATTTGATAGGTAAGATCCCTGCCAGCTTGAAGAGTCTGAAAAATCTGGAAGTTCTAGACTTTGCATTTAACACTCTTGAAGGAGACTTGCCCGATGAATTGTCTGAGCTAGTTCAACTAAAGGTAATAAAGTTAGAGATGAACGGTCTACAGGGAAAGCTCCCTGAAAATTTTACGTCAATGCTAAATTTAGAAGAGCTAATCTTGTTCGATAATAAGCTTGAAGGAAATATTCCGGAAAGTATTAGTGCCGCCAAAAATCTTAAAATCTTGGATCTTTCCAACAATTATTTTGAAGGAAACTTACCTGAAAACATGGCAAGCTTAGTTAATCTAACAAACCTGGGTCTCTCTGGTAATAAGCTAGAAGGTGAAATAAACTTTAGTTTTGGTCGCATGAGAAACCTTTCAGAGTTGTTATTGTCATTTAATAACTTTCATGGAGCAGTTCCCGAAGGTATTCAGTCATTGACGGAGTTGCAGTTCGTGCAGCTTCAAGGTAATGATTTCAGTTCTTTCGAAAGCCTTCAAAACATGCAAAGTGTGGATCTTGTAGCTTTCGATACCGACGATTTGAACTTGAATAAAAAATATCACCAATTGCACGAAATTGACGCTCGAATGGCGAACACTAAATTTGATGACGTAGATTAGAAATTGATTGCTTGCGAACATCATTAGTGAATGAAAAGAATAACTCAGGATGAGTTCTATTAAAGGGATGTTTATGCATCCCTTTTTTTATTCCCTCAAATTAAATGTTTAATAAAAAAATAAAAATATTAAACAAAAATTATGATAAATTTAACAATAGTTGCATATGCAACTATTTTATTTTTATGTAGTTTCGCTCCGTGAAATTAGGGGAAGAACATATCGATTTTGAGCATTCAATAGGTCCTTGGCTAGGTAAGACTTCAAAAATTGCAGATTATTATTTACATGAAATGCTACTTGATCAAGGGTTGGATCTGAGTAAGGAGCAAATGATCACGCTTAAGAAATTACATGATGAAGATGGGTTAAATCAAAATGAGTTGGCGTTTC
Organism: Maribacter sp.; assembly: GCA_049668005.1. Taxonomy (GTDB): domain Bacteria; phylum Bacteroidota; class Bacteroidia; order Flavobacteriales; family Flavobacteriaceae; genus Maribacter_A. The sequence goes on along the minus strand of JBATIW010000376.1, from coordinate 7,412 downwards.
TCACATTTCGGGACAAATCCTCCTTAGCGCGTTTGCTGTTGAAAATGGAAAAAAAGAATTTCATCAGAAGAAAACAAAGTACAGAAGATAAGCGGATTAATCAGGTATTCTTGACAAATGAGGGGAGAGCGATATTTAAGCAATCGAAACAAGTCATAAGTAAGTTCATTACTGCCATGGAGCAGAATATCACTGAAGAAGAAAAAAAACAGATAATACGAATACTGAAGAAAGTACAATCTAATTTCACGCAGGAAAAAGCCGCGTTATAACCAATATTATGAGAAAAATAATTTTGTCCATCGTAGGAATCTTGATAATTATCGTGGGTTTCTTTTTATCCAAACAGATAATAGATAGTAAATCACGACCCAAACCAAGGGTAGAGAAAGTGGTAAAAACTGTTTTCACTCAAACGGTTGCCAATGATACGGTTGCAATCATCGTACCTGCGAATGGAAATTTAACCGCCAAGAGACGGGTAGAACTTTTTGCAGAGGTACAAGGAGTATTTAGAAAAGGGAACAAACTATTTAAAGTTGGGCAACCGTATAGGGCCGGAGAGACCATAATACGAATAGATGCTTCGGAATACTACGCCAGTGTGCAATCCGCTAAAAGCAATTTATATAATTTAATAACGTCTATTATGCCCGATCTTCGTTTAGACTATCCCGAGGTGTATCCTAAATGGCAGACCTACCTCACTAACTATGATTTAGACAAGACAACACCGCCTTTACCCAAAATGACCTCGGAAACAGAAAAGTTCTTTATATCAGGGCGTGGTATCCTTACCAACTATTACAACGTCAAAAATTTGGAACAACGTTTGAGAAAGTATACCATTTCAGCGCCATTTAAAGGGGTTTTGACAGATGCTTTGGTAACGGAGGGTACCTTAGTACGATCTGGTCAAAAACTGGGGGAATTCATTAATACAGACGTCTACGAATTGGAGGTAGCCGTTAGCAAAACATATAGTGAACTCTTAAAAGTGGGAGAGACGGTAGAATTAATTACGCTGGATCGAACCAAAAGCTATGTGGGCATTGTAAGCAGAATCAATGCAAGTGTGGATCAGGCGACGCAAACAATCAAAGCTTTCATAGAAGTTAAAGATAGTGAACTAAAAGAGGGAATGTATTTGGAGGCTAGCTTAAATGCCAAAGAAGAGACCAATGTGATTGAAATAGACCGGAATTTGCTTCTGGAGAACAATCAGATATTTGTAGTTCGAGATACCATTTTAGATATAATAGATGTTAATCCTGTATATTTTTCCGACAAAAAAGTAGTGCTTAAAGGAGTACCTGATGGTATTACCATAATAACAAAACCAGTAGTTGGTGCTTATGCCGGTATGTTGGTGAAACAATATCAGGAAAATACAGCTCAAAATATAGTACAATGAGAAATATAATAGCGTATTTCATTAAATATCATGTAGCGGTAAATGTTATTATCATCGCATTCTTCATTTTCGGTATTGTTGGTGCAGTATCACTAAAATCTTCCTTCTTTCCGCTAACAGATTCTAAGAATATAGCGATTAATATAGCCTATCCGGGGGCTTCACCTCAGGAAGTTGAGGAAGGAATTGTTCTAAAAATAGAGGATAATTTAAAGGGACTCGAAGGGGTTGATAGGGTAACATCAACATCTAGGGAGAATAGTGGTACTATCAACGTGGAAATTGAAAAGGGAAGGGATATAGATTTCATGCTCTTACAAGTGAAAAATGCCGTAGATCGTGTACCTTCTTTTCCTACGGGTATGGAACCGTTGGTGGTTTCTAAATTAGAGTCAATTAGGCAGACTATTAGTTTTGGGGTCAGTGGTGAGGAAATTCCGTTGGCTACCTTAAAACAAATTGGACGGCAAATTGAAAACGATATCAGGGCCATCGATGGGATTTCTCAAATAAGTGTTTCAGGGTATCCTTTGGAAGAAATTGAGATTGCTGTTAATGAGAATAGTTTGTTAGCCTACGGCATGTCTTTTACAGAAGTATCACAAGCCGTTTCTAATGCGAATATCTTAGTTACCGGGGGGAATATTAAAACCGATGCCGAAGAATATCTCATACGGGCTAATAATAGATCGTATTATGGAGCTGAACTTTCCAATCTAATCATCAGGGCAGATGCCTCAGGCCAAACAATTCGGCTAAAAGATGTTGCAGTTGTAAGGGATCGATTTTCAGAAACCCCTAATGCCTCTTATTTTAATGGTAATCTATCGGTACGTACTACAATAACAAGTACAAATACGGAAGACCTTATTTCTTCGGCAGAAAAAGTTCGCAACTATATTGATGAGTTTAATCAGAAGTATAATAACGTGCAGCTGGATGTGGTGAGCGATTTATCCGTGACCCTTACAGAACGAACTAAGCTACTCACCAATAACGCCATTATGGGTATGGCGCTGGTACTTATTTTTCTATCAGTATTTCTAAATACCCGTTTGGCATTTTGGGTGGCCTTTGGCCTACCCATATCATTTTTGGGGATGTTCATTTTTGCAGGATATTTTGATGTGACCATCAATGTATTGTCGTTATTTGGAATGATTATCGTCATTGGTATTTTGGTGGATGACGGTATCGTAATTGCTGAAAATATATACCAACATTATGAAAAGGGGAAAACCCCAGTTCAAGCTGCAATCGACGGTATCATGGAAGTAATTCCTCCTATTGTTTCAGCAATCATCACTACGGTGTTGGCCTTTTCGATATTCTTATTCCTTGATGGTAGGATTGGTGAATTTTTTGGAGAAGTTTCGGTTGTCGTGATCTTAACGCTGGTGGTATCGCTATTTGAAGCACTCATTATACTACCTGCCCATTTGGCGCATTCAAAAGCATTGCATCCAGAAGACTCCAAACCAAAGAAAGGAATTGCTAAACTTTTTTCCAAACTACGTGTAATTAATAAATGGGGCGATAGAACCATGGCCTGGTTTCGCGACAAAATGTATGCACCAACTTTAAAATTTGCGCTACAATATAAATTACTCACGTTTTCCTTTTTTGTTTTTGCCTTGGTGCTCACTTTAGGATCCGTTGGCGGGGGTATTATTCGTACCGCATTCTTTCCTCAAATCGCCAGTGATAGGGTCCAAGTAACGCTACAAATGCCAAACGGCACTAATGAAAAGGTAACAGATTCAATTATAAGCGTAATTGAAGATAAAGCAGAGATTGTAAATCAGGAGTTAACAGAACAATACCTCAAGGGAACCGATAAGATCCTTTTTAAAAACGTGATCAAAAATGTAGGGCCAGGTTCGTCTGCCGCATCCTTGACCATCAATTTATTGCCCGGGGAAGAGCGTCCGAATGAAATACGGTCAGATATGGTGACCAACAGGCTTAGAGAACTAGTAGGGCCGGTTATTGGCGTAGAAAGCCTAGTATATGGCTCAGGCGGTAATTTTGGGGGTGATCCAGTGTCGGTGTCATTATTGGGATATAATATACAGGAATTAAAGGGAGCTAAAGCGGAGTTAAAACAAGCCCTTCTCAATAATTCAGCACTTAAGGATGTGGCGGATAATGATCCTGGTGGAATCAAGGAAATTCGATTAGAACTCAAGGAAAATGCGTATTTACTTGGGTTGAATCTGCGCACCGTTATGAATCAGGTTCGAGCTGGGTTCTTCGGAACACAGGCACAACGTTTTCAACGGGGACAGGATGAGATTCGAGTTTGGGTGCGATACGATCGTGAAAACAGATCCTCCATTACCGATTTGGATGAAATGCGTATCGTGACATCCAATGGAAGCAGGGTACCATTAAAAGAGATTGCAAATTACAGTATTGAAAGGGGAGAAGTAGCTGTAAACCATTTGGACGGTCAACGTGAAATACAAATTTCGGCCGATTTGAAAGATGCGAAGACAACAAGTGCAACAGATATTATGACCGAAATAAGGACAGGGATTATGCCCGAAATTCAGTCGAGATACCCTACAGTGACCGCCTCCTATGAAGGGCAGAATAGAGAAGCGGGGAAACTTTTAGGTTCGTTGCGTTTTGTAGGCTTAACTGTTCTCTTACTTATTTATGTAACCATTGCCTTTACATTTCGAAGCTTTAGTCAGCCTTTAATGCTGTTATTGCTTATTCCTTTTAGTTTAACTGCTGTGGCTTGGGGTCACTGGATTCACGGTTTCCCTATAAATATCTTATCGATGTTGGGAATCATAGCACTTATTGGGATTATGGTAAATGATGGTTTAGTACTTATTGGTAAATTCAACGGTAATTTACGGAATGGGATGGGTTTTGACGAGGCTATGTTCGAGGCCGGTAAATCCAGATTCAGGGCCATTTTCCTTACCTCATTAACTACTGCTGCCGGTCTGGCGCCATTAATTTTTGAACAAAGTAGACAAGCACAATTTCTTATTCCTATGGCTATTTCCATTGCCTATGGCATTGGCTTTGCTACCATATTGACCCTAATAATGCTTCCAATATTCATCTCTTTCAGTAATAAGGTAAAAGTCGGAACCAAATGGCTGGCTACCGGAAATGAGATTACCAAGGAAGAAGTAGAACGGGCCATAAAAGAACAGAAAGAAGAGGTTTTTTTAGAAGACCAAATCGTCAGTAAATTATTGAAAGAACCTACCAATGGATCTGATCTTACGGAGCAGAAAGAAGAAATAATAAAAGAGTTAGCGGATAATAAGTAATGAAGAATTCCTATATATTTTTGGTGCTATTTGTGTTAACAGTAGTAAGCACAAGTGCACAAGAACAACTATTGTCAAAAGATAAAGCCATTGCGCAGGCCTTGGAGAATAATTTTGGAATTAAGATAGCCAAGAATCAAGTCGCGATTGCCGATAACAACAAAAGTCTCTTAAATTCAGGATATTTACCCACATTAACCGCTAATGCTGGAGCAACCTATAACCGGGATGATTCTACTATTGAATTCCCAGGGCAATTTATGGAAAATGGTGACCCAAGACCTGATCTTGAACTAAATCAGGCCGAAGCACAGCGCTTCAATTCCGGTCTTACGCTTAATTATACCTTGTTTGATGGACTTGGAAGGTTTTATAATTACAAGAGCCTAAAAGAACAGTACCAACTCTCAGAATTACAGGCAAGGGAAACGATAGAAAATACGATTTTGCAGTTGTTCAGTATTTATTTTGAAGTAGCCCGACTTACAGAGAATGTAAATGTGTTTAAGAAAGCACTGGAAATTTCAAATGATAGGATTACACGGGCAGAATATGCCTTTGAATATGGCCAAAATACCAAATTGGATATTTTAAATGCGCAGGTTGATGTAACTAATGACAGTATTAATCTTTTAAATGCCCAGCAGCAGCTCTTGAATACCAAAAGAGATCTGAACGTTGTTCTAAATCAAAACCTCAACGAAAGATATGCGGTAGATACCGTTGTTACCTTTATTCCAAGAATACAGTTAGAAGAGTATGTAGGCCTTGCTAAGGAGAATAATGTAGCCCTTTTACAAACAAATAAGAGTTTGGCTATTAACAAATATGATATCAAGGTCAGTAAATCAGGGTATCTTCCCAATATTGGATTAACTGGGGCGTATGGATGGAACTTAAACCAGAGTGCAGCTTCCGCCTTTTTTCCTGGTGTCAATAATCAAACCTACAATTTTAATTTGGGGGCTAGTCTCACCTGGAATCTATTTGATGGAGGCGGCACCACTGTTCGTGTTAAAAATGCAAGGATAGTCTACGAAAATCAAGAACTCCTTAAAAAACAAATTGAGATTGAAGTGGATAGGGATATCTTAAATGCCTTGAACATCTATGATAATAGATTGAACATATTTCATATTCAGGAACAGAATGTGATTACCAATCTGAACAATTTTGAACGTTCAAGGGAACAGTTTCAATTGGGTAGAATCACCTCTATTGAGTTTCGGCAGGCCCAAATTAACTTGTTAAATGCCGCAACCAATAAAAATTTAGCAAAATATGATGCTAAACTTGCCGAACTGCAGTTATTACAACTAACAGGGCAATTATTGAATATTGAGTTATAAACGGCTCCCTTAATAGTTGTGGAAAAACTTTATTGAATGCTCGAACATTTTTTTCAATGTCCTCATTGCTGGGAAGAAATATCGATGTTGATGGATTCCTCAGTGACCAAGCAAACCTATGTTGAGGATTGTGAGGTATGCTGTAATCCTATTGAGGTCACTTCACAATTTAGGAATAATGAACTCCTTGCCTTTGAAGCAAAAGATATAGGGCAATAATTGGTTATTAAAATAAGCAGTCCCAAAACAAATCTGGAAGGTCGATAAAGACATTTGGGTCATAACAAAACCATCTAAAAAGGTTAAATATAAAGGCTGTTTTGCTATTTTATCCTGCGGAATTTTAATAATTTTATTAAAATTTAAAAAATGAATACCCAACTGCAAGAATCAACCAAATTCCTTTCTTTTATTTTTTCAATTTGCATTTTAATCACGGGAGTATATTCCTGTAAATCCTCTGTGGCAACTTTAGATAAAGTTGATGAAAAGGTGGAGACTACAAACGAAGCGTACACTGAAACAATACCCGTAGCAAATTTATCATTTGAAATGGTATTGGTACCTGAGGGGGAATTCTTAATGGGTAGTCCGGCGAATGAAGCAAATAGAAAAGAAGATGAAGGCCCACAAAAAAAGGTTACCCTAGATGCTTTTTGGATGGGTAAGTATGAGGTAACTTGGAGTGTTTTCGAGCTTTTCTTTAAACAAAACCAATCACTTTTTGAAAGTCTGGAAGCAGATAAATTAACTGCTATTGATGCCATCACTAGGCCGAGCCCTCCCTATGAGGACCCATCTTATGGTATGGGGAAGGATGACTTTCCAGCGGTGAGCATGTCAACGTACTCCGCATTGGTTTTTTGTAAGTGGTTAAGTGAAATAACCGGTCGTTTTTACAGATTACCTACCGAAGCCGAATGGGAATATGCAGCTAGAGCAGGTTCTGAAACAAGGTATGGGTTTGGGAATTCTGAGGAGGAGTTGGCAAAGTATGCCGTGTATTATAAAAATTCGAACAGTAAGTATGCGAAAGTGGGGACCAAATTACCTAACAAATGGGGCTTATATGATATGCATGGTAATGTCGCCGAATGGACATTGGATCAGTATAAAGCAGATACGTATGCTACTATGGAAGAAAAAAATCCATGGGTAATACCCAGGGTATTTCACCCAAGGGTAATTCGTGGTGGTTCTTGGGATGATGATGCAGAAGGACTGCGTTCTGCTGCCCGTAGTGCCTCAAGTGTGAAATTGCAAAAACGTGACCCGCAAATTCCGAAAAGTTTTTGGTGGTTTACAGATTCCAATTTTGTAGGCTTGAGATTGGTAAGCCCCAAAGAGCAACCT
>JBATIW010000375.1:0-4723 GCA_049668005.1 Maribacter sp. | reverse complement strand
CATTATTTATTGATGAACCTTGCAATAGGCGGGTCTTTGGGCGGAGAAGTTCCCGAAGACTTTACCCAAGAAATCCTTGAAATTGATTATGTGAGGGTATACCAATAACTGAAGCCCAGGGTAAATTCATAAAAAATCATACAATGTATCAATGGTTCAGAAATTATTTTCAAATAAACTAGCTGATATGAAAAGATTATTTTCAGGTTTTGTGATTATCTCAATAATGTCAATAACTTTAATTTCTTGTATTGACAAAGGAAAGAGAAAAAGTACCGATGATCCGAAAAAAGTTAAGAACACTACCAAAAGCCAAAATGAATATACGTATGAGCCTGGCCAAGATTGGAAGCTAGCATGGTCAGATGAGTTTGAGATCGATGGCGCTCCCGATCCAACAAATTGGACATACGATCTTGGTGCTGGCGGTTGGGGAAATGGTGAAGCACAAACCTATACCAATGATTCAGAAAATGTCATAGTTAAAAATGGATTCCTTAAAATAACTGCTAAAATCGATGGAGCTGGTGGTTATACTTCAGCTAGAATCAAATCGGAAAATTTACAGGAATTTACATATGGCCGTGCTGAAGTTCGTGCCAAACTTCCTTCAACAGGTGGTACTTGGCCAGCAATATGGACCCTAGGGGCAAATTTTAATATCGTAGGTTGGCCAGCTTGTGGTGAAATGGACATCATGGAGCATGTAGGAAATAATCCAAATACAGTGTTTAGCACCTTACACTATACCGGTAACTCAGGAGGTGGTGGACCCAGTGGCTCCATTGAAATTGCCACGGCAACTTCAGATTTTCATAATTACACCATGGTATGGACTGCCGATACAATTGAATTTTGGGTAGACGATAATCCAGTGCACAACACATTTGTAAATAACACGAATACTCCCTTCAACAACGATTTCTTTTTTATAATGAATGTTGCCATGGGCGGTTCTTTAGGCGGGACAATAGACTCTTCATTTACAGAAGATACTATGGAGATTGATTATATAAGGGTGTATCAATAATAATTAGTTCTGTTTTTTTTTGAGTTAGGAAAAAGGCTAGCATGTTATCATCTAACCTTTTTTTGCCTAAATTGACAGGTCTAGGAAGACACCCCTATTTGGAGGTGCTTTACGGCTAGGAATAAAAAAAGACTTATATAAATATCTTTTGTGAAAAACTAGTTAATGGCATCAGTTTTTTATTGTTTTGTCGAAATTAAATCTTAATGTCACTATTATGGAACACCTAAAAAAAAGGCACTTCTTATCAGGAATAGCGGTATTGCTTTTTTTAACTTTGTTAGTCGTAAGTTGTACTAACAAGACAAAAGAAAATTCAGAAAGCGTAGGGACTGCGACTGCACCAAAAAAGATATCCGTAACACAAATGAAGGGTAACATATATACCACCGCCCATAAAACCGATCTAAAACTTTCCAAGACTGGAGCATTGGCATTCAGTGATTTCAAACAACCCTTGGAAACCGATATTGATGTGCTTGTAGACCCAAACAAGCAGTTTCAGACCCTAATGGGTATAGGCGCTGCATTAACTGATGCCGCTGCTGAAACCTTTTATAAATTATCAGCCGAAAACCAGGATAAATTTTTAGAAGCTTACTACGACAAGGATAAAGGGATTGGTTACACTTTAGGAAGAACTATTATACACAGTTGCGATTTTTCAACGGGCAGTTATACCTACGTAGAAGAGGGCGATGCCGAACTAAAAACGTTTAATATTGACCATGACCGGCAATATCGATTGCCTTTTACGAAAAAAGCCATAGCAGCCGCAGGAGGTAAATTAACCATGTACGCCAGTCCCTGGAGTCCACCGGCATTCATGAAAACCAACAATAATATGTTGCAAGGCGGAAAACTGAAACCAGATTTTTTTCAGCCTTGGGCCAATTATTATGTGAAATTTATTGAAGCCTACGAAGCAGAGGGCATTCCTATTTGGGGGCTGACTATTCAAAACGAACCCATGGCGGTACAACGTTGGGAATCCTGTATATATTCGGCAGAGGAAGAACGTGACTTTTTGAAGAATTACCTCGGCCCTACCTTGGAAAAAGCAGGTATGGGAGACAAAAACATCATAGTTTGGGATCATAACAGGGACTTACTCTTTCAAAGGGCAAGTGTCATCCTAAATGATCCTGACGCAGCCAAATATGTATGGGGAACCGGTTTTCATTGGTATGAAGATTGGAAAGACGGCGTACCCATGTTTGATAACGTACAAAACGTAAATGAGGTATTTCCTGATAAAAACCTGATTTTTACCGAAGGATGTAACGAAGGGTATGACATTGATAAAATAGAAGAAGTTAGACTTGCCGAACGTTATGGAAGATCCATGATCAATGATTTTAACAATGGCACCGTGGCCTGGACCGATTGGAATATTCTTTTAGATGAGACTGGTGGTCCAAACCATGTTGGCAATCTGTGCTTTGCTCCCGCTCATGGAAATACAAAAACAGGCGAACTCACGCTTACGAATTCCTATTATTATATTGGTCATTTCTCTAAATTTATTCGACCTGGTGCCAAAAGAATTAGTAGTGTTTCCAGTGCAAATAGTATATTGTCTACCGCTTTCTTAAATGAGGACGGTAGTATTGTCATAGTAGCAATGAATCAAAGTGATCAGGCTCTGGATTATAGCGTGACGGTTGATGCAAATACAGCTAATGTAAGCATTCCTGCTCATGCCATTCAGTCTGTAGTATTGTCCATTTAAAATGTAAAAAACAAAATATAAGACCATAATATAATCATTCAATCCAACCAATCTCTACCTAAGATGCAAGAAGCCGATTCAGTAATAAAAATGAATAAATCCTATACCATTCTTATAAGTCTAATTGTTGCACTTGGAGGATTTTTATTAGGGTTTGATAGTGCTGTGATCTCAGGAGCTGTAAAAGGAGTGACACTCTATTTTGAAATGACTGATTCCATGTTGGGTTTTGCTGTAGGATGTGTCATTTTTGGTGCTATGGCGGGTAATTTATTGGCTGGGCCCATGGCTGATAGATTCGGAAGAAAAAGAGTGCTGATAATCGTAGCCGCACTTTTTGCCATATCCGCTAGTTGGTCAGCTCTGGCAACTGGTTATACCGAATTTATTATTGCAAGGATTATTGGCGGCATTGGTATAGGCGGGGCTATTTTGATTGCTCCAATTTATATTGCCGAAATAGCTCCCCCAAAACTTAGGGGTAGCTTGGTATCCTTTAATCAATTGAATATCGTTATAGGTATTTCCGTTGCTTACTTTTCAAATTACTTTTTGGTCAACTTGGAAGGGGAAAGTTGGAGATGGATGTTAGGCGTCGAAGCGATTCCTGCGGCCATTTACTTTTTAGCCCTATGGACAGTGCCTAGAAGCCCAAGATGGTTGATCTTAAAATTGAACAAGGTTAAATTGGCCCGTAAAATATTAGAGAAAATCGGGGGGGAAGAGTATGCCGAAATCACTATAGCGGAAATTCAAAGAGGATTGGCCAAAAAAGAGGAGAAAGGAAAACTTTCCAACTTATTCCAAAGCAAATACGTCACAATAATGACCATCGCATTTGGTATTGCATTCTTTCAGCAAATCACAGGGATCAATGCGGTATTTTATTACGCACCGACGATTTTTGAACAGGCTGGCGGAAGTACTGATTCTTCTTTTCTACAGGCTATTGTAGTGGGGCTTACCAATCTTGTTTTTACCATTGTTGCCATATTGTTCATCGATAAATTGGGAAGAAAGCCATTATTGCTTATAGGGACTACCTTTATGACTATCGCTCTTCTGATGGCAGCTTTTGCCTTCAATAATGCCACCTATGATTTTAATGAAACTACATTGAATAAGATCAATAATACAGAAATCAAAAATGCATTGGCAGATTTGGAAGGCAAATCATTTGACGGACAGGCAGCACTTTTTGAGCAAGTTGAAACCAAATTGAATCCAGATCAATTTTTGGATTTTAAGAGAAACGAGATCACCAATTTCATACAGATCAATGCCACCTTGGTCTTGATTGCCATATTGCTTTATGTCGCCTCTTTTGCCATATCACTTGGACCAGTCATGTGGACGCTTTTTTCCGAGGTGTTTCCAAGTAAAATCAAAGGTATTGCCATATCAGCGGTTGGTTTTTTCAATTCATTGGTAAGCTTTTCGGTAACGCAGGTTTTCCCTTGGGAATTATCAAATCTAGGACCAACGGTCACTTTTGCGATATACGCATTGCTATCATTATGTGCGATACTCTTTGTCTATAAATTTGTGATAGAAACAAAAGGAAAAACATTGGAAGAAGTTGAAGAATTATTAATCAGAAAATAACTGCACTTAGTTGATTTATGGGTAGTGTGATTACTAAATTGTATATAGAATTACTTGATAATCGAAACTTGGAATTACATTTCGAAAAAAACAAAAATTCTTTTAAGAATTCATCTTTAAAGATGTTTTACATATAAAAAATAAGCATAGGAATGAGAGCAGACCCAATATTTTTAGGAACCAATAAAGCTTCTTTTAAAGCAAACGAAATAAAAGGGAAATTGGTAAATTTTGATAACGAAGATTATTATAAAATTTCCAATAGTGATGCCATGAGACCTTTCTTTATGAGCATCGTTAGTGATGCTAACCACTGGATGTTCATATCAAGTAATGGTGGGTTGACTGCAGGAAGA
>JBATIW010000374.1:0-5618 GCA_049668005.1 Maribacter sp. | reverse complement strand
AAGCAGGTGCGGATGATTACTTGAATAAGCCTTTTGATTCCGAAGTATTATTGATGAAACTTAAAGCATTACTTCAAAGAAAAGCATCTAACACATTAGCTGACAGTAAGAAATTTGAATTTCAAATAGGGGGTTTCCATTTAAATTCAAAATTAAGATTCTTGAAGTATAAAGATGAGGAGTCTATTAAACTCTCACCTAAAGAGAATGAATTGCTACGTCTTTTGGCTTTGCATGAAAATGATTTGATGCCACGCGAATTGGCGCTGACCAAGATCTGGAGGGATGATAATTATTTTACTTCCCGTAGTATGGATGTTTATATTGCCAAGTTGCGTAAGTATCTGAAGCGCGATGATACCGTTGAGATCTTGAACATTCATGGCGAGGGATTCAGATTGTTCATTAAAACAGAATCCGAATAAGACAAAACTGATATTAGTTATAAGGCCTGGACAATATTGTCTGGGCTTTTTTTATTGGGTTTTATCCAAAACTTCTGACACAATTTCATCAGGGGAAAGGTAAATGGAAACATGAATTGCGTCTGCAGGGGGCTCTAAGGTCTCGAATTGTGATTTTAATAATTCAATGGGCATATAGTGGTCTTGACGTTCTTTAAGTCTAGCGTGTATTTCTTCAAAAGTTCCTTTAAGGTACACGAAAACCATTTGCTTTTCCAAGTGTTGCTTTAACTGTTTTCTATAGGTCTCCTTTAAAGCGGAACAGGCAATTACGGCACCATTTGGCTTGTGTTCCATGCTGATATTGTTTAATTTTTGTAGCCAACCTTCGCGGTCTTTGTCATTAAGCGGAAGTCCACTGGCCATTTTAAGAACATTAGCCTCAGGATGATAGTCATCTCCATCAAAAAAAGGCACCTTCAATTTAGTGGCCAACAATTTTCCAACTGTTGATTTTCCGCATCCGGAAACGCCCATAACAATGTAAATCAGTGGTTTATCCATCGCCTAAGGTACTTATTTCGTTATCAATAGATTTAAATATATTTACGTTATCCTCATTATAATCAAACCAAATAATTTTCTCATTTTTTCTATACCAGGTTAATTGTCTTTTTGCGAATCGTCTTGTATTCTTTTTTATTTCGGAAATGGCAAAGTCCAAATCCCATTCGCCATCAAAATAGTTGAAAAGTTCTTTGTAGCCTACAGTTTGCAGTGCATTTAAGGATCTATGGGGATTCAATTTTCGTGCTTCCTCCAAAAGTCCCGCTTCAATCATTAGATCTACTCTTTGGTTTATACGGTCATATATAACTTGACGGTCGGCCTTTAGGCCAATAGTAATCGTTTCGAATGGTCGTTTAGTTTTCCTTTTATTGAGAAACGAAGAGTAGGGTTGACCGCTACCAATACATATTTCCAGAGCACGTATTAATCTATGGGGGTTTTCAATATCAATTTTGGTGTATTGTATTTCATCCAAAAGTTTTAATTGGTTTTGAAGTTCAATAATGCCTCTTTCTTTTAATTTTTTGTTCAATTCTTCCCGAATCCGGGGGTCCACTTCTGGGAAGTCGTCAAGACCTTTTGTGACTGCATCAACGTATAGACCACTTCCTCCAACCATAATCACAATATCTTGCTTATTGAATAAATTACTTAGTAGGGCAATGGCTTCTTTCTCAAAATCACCAACCGAATAACTTTCAAAAATACTTTTATGTTGGATAAAATGGTGTGGAGCGGTAGCTAGTTCCGCTGCACTTGGAACTGCTGTTCCAATCCGCATTTCTTCAAAGAATTGTCGTGAATCGGCAGAAACAATCTCGGTTTTATACTGTTTTGCCAGAGCTATTGCCAAACTGGTCTTTCCTATAGCCGTTGGGCCTACAACAGAAATGAGGTATTTAAGAGCCACTAGGTATCGATTAAATCATAGCCACACTTTCTACAAAATTCAGCATCAGAACGATATATTTCGGCACTACAATTGGGGCAGGACCGCCCTTCATCATTCTCATTTTTTTTTGCAGTTACATATTCAGCCGAAACAATTCCTGTAGGAACGGCAATGATACCGTAACCAATAATCATAATAAATGTTGCGATGAATTGCCCCAAAGGGGTTTCTGGTGAAATATCGCCATAGCCTACTGTAGTAAGGGTTACAATGGTCCAGTAAACGCTGTGTGGAATACTGTTGAACCCATGTTCCGGACCTTCTACCAGATACATTATGGTACCTAATAGCACAGATACAACCAGGACGAAAAAAACAAAAATAAAGATTTTCGTCCTACTCGTCTTTATCGCGCGTACCAGGTTATTTGATTCTCCTACAAATCGCACGAGCTTCAGTATCCTAAAAACCCTTAATAAACGCAAGGCCCTAAATGCAGTAAAATATTGTGATCCAACAAAGAAGAACGATAGGTATTTTGGTATGGTAGAGAGTAAATCAATTATTCCGAAGAAACTGAATATGTATTTGCTAGGTCTTTTAATACATACTATTCTAAGTATATATTCTATGGAAAAAAGAATTGTTACTACCCATTCCGATATATTGAAGAAATCATGAAACCTGTTATCTAAACGGGGTACACTCTCCATCATTACGATTATTATACTGTACAGAATAACAACCAATAATATAATGTCAAACAATTTGCCAGCCGGTGTATGCGTACCATAAATGACTTCATGAAGCCTTAAGCGCCAATTTCTATCTTGTTTATCAGTTTTCAAATTCTAAAAATTTAGTTCCACTATTTTTTTCACCTTTTTTTTTCTAAGGTAAGATTCAATGATATGGGTGGAAGTGGCGTCACCTGTCATTGGTGTTATTATCGATTCCAAGATATGAATATTATTTATTTGATGGTTTAAATCATAATACCCCGTCCCTTTAAAAACACCATTTTTTATAAGTATGGCACTATATTCCCCAACTTCACGCCCTTGATCCACAATGAGTATGTTTTTATTCGCAGTGCTATATTTGTTAACAGCTTTGAGGACTCTTTCATTATAATCAGAAGAAGCCTCATGTTCCACACAGGCACCCAAACACTTGCCATCAGCTACTTTTGAGCAATTGGTTTTTGCTTCCGATAGGCCATTAAACGTATCACAAAGTTGAAATTCCCCAGTGATTTCATTAAGGAATTTCTTTGCAGAATGATAGCTATTGAATGTTGTTATAGTTTTCTGGTTTTTATTTGTTATCCCAATTCCCAAAGTATGATACCCTTTACTATTGGTGCTTAAATAAAGAGCGTGTAAATGTTTTTTTCTATTGTTGGCATTATACTTTGGCAAATTTCGGGATAACGCTTCGTTTTCCTTTAATAATGCCACTAATTCATTGCCTGTCTTTTCGAAAGTTATCTTTTTTGTCTCTTTTTGCAGCTGCCTCGCCTTATCACCATTTTTAATGAAGTGCTGATTCACTCGTTTTTTGATATTTGTACTTTTACTGAGGAAAAGAATATCACCTTTTTTATCATGCATGTAAAACAAGCCGGTTTCAGAGGGCATTTGGTCAACAATGTCCAATTGTCTTTGCGATAGTTCGCCATGTGTTTCTTCCCGAACTACGTCTTTGATGATGGTTTTATCCGTGTCCTTGGCAAGTAACAATTTAAAGAGTTTTAATGTGGCTATTGCATCACCATTGGCCCTATGACGGTCGCTCATGGGAATCCCCAATGATCTAACCAATTTACCTAGACTATAGGATTCGGCGTCTGGCAATAGATTTTTAGACAGGTCAACGGTACATAGTGTTTTACGTTCAAAGTTATAACCCAATCGCCTGAATTCAGTGCGAAGTATTCTGTAATCAAACTGGGCATTATGGGCTACGAGAACAGCATCTTCGGTTATTTCAACGATTCGCTTGGCTACTTCATGGAATTTAGGTGCGGTACGTAGCATTTTATTATTGATGCCTGTGAGGTTAACCACAAATGGCTGAATGTCTTTCTCAGGATTGACAAGGCTTATGAATTTATCGACCACTTTATGGCCATCGAACTTGTGAATCGCAATTTCCGTGATACCTTCCTCATTATATTTTCCCCCCGTTGTTTCTATATCTAGTATCGTATACATCAATCTCCTACAATAATTTTTTTGTTATTTGGAATAATTTCTCGACCCAAAGATACTACTTCCTATACGTACCATGTTGCTGCCTTCTTCTATGGCGATTGTATAGTCAGCGCTCATGCCCATAGACAAGATTGAAACATCTGATAATAAATTCCTTAACGCGTCGAATATGTACTTTAGATGTTTGAATTCTTTTCTGACTTGGGTTTCATCACTTGTAAAAGTGGCCATTCCCATGAGACCAACAACCTTGATGTTCCCTAGTTGTTTGAATTCCTCTGATTTAATAATGGCATCCAAGTCAGACATGTCCAAACCAAATTTAGTGTCTTCTTCGGCAATATGCATCTGTAGCAAGCAGTTTATTTTTCGATTATACTTTTTAGCCTGCTTATTTATTTCAACTAATAGCTTTAAACTATCAACGCCGTGGATTAGGGAAACAAATTCAGCCATATATTTAACCTTGTTTCGTTGTACATGCCCAATCATATGCCATTGAATATCTTTTGGCAAGGTCTCCCATTTCTGGACCATTTCCTGAATTTTGTTCTCCCCAAAAACTCGCTGTCCACTTTCATAGGCCTCTAAAATGTCTTCATTTGACTTTGTTTTTGATACGGCTACTAGCGTAACATAATCAGGAAATGTTTCTTTTATGGTGAGAAGATTTGTTGCTATAGACATATTGGGTTGGATTTTAAAACTCATAAATGGTCATACCACTTCTAAGTTTAGGCTCAATATAGGTGCTTTTCGGCGGCATTACCAATCCAGCATCGGCGATGGCCTTGATTTCATCAATGTTCAGCGGAACAAGACTAAACCCAACAGCAAATTTCCCTTGATCAATTTCATCTTTCATTCGAATAATATTGTGTTTGCCGTATCCATAATGTATGCGTTTATCAGATCGTAAATTGGTTATTCCCAATATGGGTTCTAGAACAGTTTTAAAGAGAATTTGTGTATCTAACTCACTTAATGCATCTGTGAAATGGTATACTTTTCTTCGGAGGAACAATGAATAAAACTCCCCTTCAAGATACATGCTGAAATGATGCTTTTTTGTAGGTTTGTACAATACATTTCCTTTCTTCTCAATTCTGAAAAAGGTATCTAATTTTATGAGAAATTCTTCTTTGCTAAGTCCGTTAAGGTCTTGTACCATGCGATTGAATTCATAAATACGAATTTCGGATTCTGGAATTAAATAACTCATAAAATAGTTATAAGGTTCCTCACCTGTATGGTTCGGATTACTTTTTTCCGAAATACTTGCCAACAAATTGGATGATGCACTTCGGTGATGACCATCTGCGATATATAATGTATTGATGCTCTCGAATTCTTTTTGTAATGCTTTCGTAGTTTCACTATTTGAAACCGTCCAAAGGGTATGTTTTATTTTGTCTGGAGAGGTGAAAAAGTATTCTGGCTCATTTTGTTTCTCTTTGGCGATAATTGCTTCAATAGATCGCTTATCCGAATAGGTCATTAAAACAGGTTCTGCATTGAACTCTACTGTCTTTAAGT
>JBATIW010000373.1:0-3322 GCA_049668005.1 Maribacter sp. | reverse complement strand
GTCAGGCTCTATAGTATCTTCCACAACAATCACATGTACACCCTTACTTCTTAAAACCGTAACAAATGCATCAAACTCTTCCTGTGCCTTTTCATTGATGGACTTAGCTTTTAAATCCATTTCCTCCATAAAATAATTGTTCACTGCGGTCTGTTCGTTCATACGAAAGTTTACAGGTCGAATCATTAATATTGTATTGGTAATCTGCATTAGCTATAATTGAATGTTTTATAAAAATTATTTTTTATTTTAGGCATTGAATCGTTATGCACTAAAAATCATTATAAGATGTGCTATACTAACTTATTCCCGAATCAAGGGCAATGTACTGCATCGGAGCAATCCCCCTTGTTTAGAGACTTCAGCATACGGTATTTCCTCAACCGTAAAGCCTTGTTCCCTAAGCCATGTGTTTAGACGGGTAAAATTACGTTCAGAAACAACAACGTTCGGTGCAATTGAAAATACATTACTGCACATTCGATACATTTCATCAGCAGTGATTTCAAATACATTTTCCGGTCCAAAGTAATTCAATAACCACTCATATTCCTCTTCAATCAGAAATCCATTTTTATGCAATATGGCCTTGTGCTTGCCAACTGGCTGAAAACAACAATCCAAATGCAGTGCGTTCTCCTTGGGATTGGTAATTGACTTTCTTAACTCAAAAGATTTGACCTTTTTATTCGGAAACATTCTTCTAATATATTCAACTCCCTCCCAATTAGTCCGTGCAGTTATATAATCCGGGTAATCCTTGCCGGTATAAGTACCAATAAAAATGTAATCGTTCCATGGCATAACATCACCACCCTCAATATGAACCTCATCTGGTGGGTATAATATATTTTCAGGTGCAATTCTATCAAGTACGTGAAGTATCGCCTCAAATTCGGCTTCGCGATTAGGCAGAATATTGGCTTTAATCAATTTATCCTCGATTACAAAGGCAATATCCCTAGAAAATATTTGGTTGCAATCCTTAAGCACTTCAGGGCGAAATACCTGGACTCCATGCTTTTCAAATACTTTTACAAATGCTTCCATTTCCTCAACCATATCTTCCTCCTTAGGATAAGTACCCTCCAGAATATGTTTCAATGATTTAGGATCATATGCTTGTTCAGGTGAAGGTACAGGACCACTTTCTTTTGCTGAACCCAAAACCACGGCCTTTAATTTCGAAGTTTCGTCTTCTATATGTAACTGTAGCATTCTTCTTTTTGCGCAAATATAGTCAAACAGTTTTGTAGGCAATAAAAAACCACCTATTTCCGCTCATGTAAATAGGTGGTTTGGATTTTCAATCCTTTTGAAAGGACAACTATCTTTTATTCAAGGGAACAAAGGGTCTTGTGGTCTCTCCAATATATACCTGCCTTGGTCGGCCAATGGGTTCGTTTCGCAAACGCATCTCTCTCCAGTGGGCAATCCAGCCTGGAACTCTACCCATTGCGAACATTACCGTAAACATCTCTACTGGAATTCCTAATGCGCGATAAATTATACCCGAATAGAAATCTACATTTGGATATAATTTTCTCTCCACAAAATATGGGTCTTCTAATGCCACTTTTTCCAATCCTTTGGCTACATCTAAAATTGGATCTTCTATTCCTAAATTACTTAACACCTCATCTGCTGCCTTTTTTAGGATTTTTGCCCTGGGATCAAAATTTTTATATACCCTATGACCAAAGCCCATTAACCTAAAAGGATCGTTTTTGTCCTTGGCTTTATCCATATATTTTTGGGTATCACCACCATCTTCCGCTATTGCTTCCAACATTTCCAACACGGCCTGATTGGCACCACCATGTAATGGACCCCAAAGCGCAGAAATCCCAGCAGATAAAGACACAAATAATCCGGCATGTGAAGATCCTGTAATTCGAACTGTTGATGTTGAACAGTTTTGCTCATGATCCGCATGCAAAATCAATAACTTATCAAGGGCGTCAATTACTATCTTATTTTTTTCATACTCTTTGTTGGGTCTTTTGAACATCATCTTGTGAAGATTCTCCACATAGCCCAAACTATCATCGCCATAATCAAGTGGTAATCCCTTTTTCTTGCGCATGGTCCAGGCCACTAAAACCGGGAATTTTGCCATAAGCCTTACAATGGTATTATACATTGCTATATCAGAAGAAACATTAACCGATGATGGATTAAAAGCAATCAACGCACTGGTCAGTGATGATAAAACACCCATTGGATGAGCCGATTTTGGAAAACCATCCAAAATCTTTTTCATTTCCTCATCAACATGGGACTCAGCCTTAATATCGAGATGAAATTTTTCCAACTGTTCCCTACTTGGAAGCTCCCCAAAAATCAATAAATAAACAACTTCCAAGAAATCAGCTTTTTCAGCTAATTCCTCAATGGGGTAACCGCGGTACCTGAGCATTCCCTTTTCACCATCTAAAAAAGTTATGGCACTTTCACAAGAACCGGTATTCTTAAAACCGGGATCTATGGTTATCATTCCAGTTGTTGACCGTAATGTTTTTATGTCAATAGCCAATTCATCCTCTGAACCTTTTATTACTGGAAATTCATATTTCTGACCGTTATATTCGAGGGTTGCTATATCTGACATTTTTATATATTACTTGGATTAGGGTGAAATGTAAATTTAGGAAAAACCATTCATTTTTACAATTCACCAAGCCTAATAATTAGACTATTAATAAGACATCACCCATGATTCCTTATTTAGGTTATGATATTATGAACTAAAGGAATATAATGACTTGTAATACTCATCAACAGACTTTTTCCAAGTAAATCGCACCTTTTTAGCACTAGCCTGGATTTTCTTCCATTTTGGTTTGTCATTGTTGTAAATATCCAAAATCAAGTCGAATGAATCTACCATGTTTCTGATTTTTTCATCATAGGTATCCCCATCAAAACTAAATCCTGTTTTCATATGCGCTACGGTATCCTTTAATCCTCCTGTATGGTGTACCAAACATGGCACCCCATTGCGCATTGCTAACATTTGGCTTATACCACAGGGCTCAAAAAGGCTTGGCATGAAATAAAGATCCGATTCAAGGTACATTGAATCAATCAAACTTTCTGATTGACCATTAGTAAATATGAAATTTTTATTCTCATAACTGATTTTCCTAAATAAATCTTCATATTCTGGAGCACCAGTACCTAAAAGAATAAAAATGCCGTTTACCTTTTCTAGTTTCTTTAGAATTTCAACAAATGCTTCTGGTGAACGTTTAATGAAATAGAACTTTTGCTCCGTTAACCTTGCCACACTTGAAGCAATAAAATTGGGCCTACCCTCTAA
>JBATIW010000372.1:0-3507 GCA_049668005.1 Maribacter sp. | reverse complement strand
TTTCTGGATTGGCCTTGGAATTACTGATCAAAAGAAAGGTGTCAGGACCTAAAAAGGTGACCTATAATGGTGATATCCTAAATCAAAACCTAATAAAAAATATTGAGGTTCTGAATATTGCCAGTTATGAATCCCATGATATCATAGCAACTTTACAGGCACAACGTATTCTTGAAATGCCTTAATTCAAAATCATCAAAGTAGTCCTGATGCTTAGATTTTCAAGTACATGTAGATCGTATTGATTGTAAGCTATTCTGGTCTAGCATAAATGGTCTGAAAGCCATGCCGTTGTAACTGTTTTCTGATTATTGTTATAGTAGTGACTATAGATTCTTTTAGAGCAAAAAAAACGAAAGGGAAAACTGAAAACTAAAGCACCATAGGCACTTCCATTAGTAGTACTTTAGATGTGCCCAAAGATTTAAAATCAAATTGGTCCACACCCCAAATACCATAGCCATCCCTTTTGGCTAAATGCTGATCGTTGATTTCGACCTCACCTTCCAAAACAAAAACATAGACACCATTATCTTTTTTCTTCAAGGTATATGTTGTTTCATTTCCAGATTCAAAATCCCCTAAGTGGAACCAGGCCTCTTGGTGGATCCATACCCCTTGGTCTTTTGGATTAGGTGATAAAATCTGGTAAAATGTGTTTTGCTTTTCAATCTCCCTTAGTGAAATTTGGTCGTAACGGGGTGCCACATCTTTTTTGTTCGGAATAATCCAGATCTGTAAAAATTTTACGGGTCGATCTTTATTTTTGTTATACTCACTGTGCTGAATACCTGTACCTGCACTCATCACCTGCACATCGCCTTGTTTAATAATTGTAGTGTTGCCCATACTATCCATATGCTGTAAATCGCCTTCAAGCGGTATGGAAATGATTTCCATATTGCGATGTGGGTGGGTGTCGAAACCCTTTGCCTCGGAGACCACATCGTCATTGAGTACCCTTAAAACACCAAAGTTCATGCGTTCAGGATTCTGATAATTGGCAAAGCTAAAGGAATGATTGGAGTTCAACCAACCATGGTTGGCTTTACCCCTTGTTTCGGCTTTGTGTAATATTGTATTCATTCGTGACTCTATTTAGGATTTAGTCTATTTTAATTGCCTAGCTGTAATCAGCTTTAATGATTTCACGGATCCCTTCTAAATAGGGGGTAGGTGCAATTTTGAAGCGATTGCTGAATTTATCACTATTAAATACATAGTCACGGTCATATTGATAGAGCATTTCAACCATTTCTTTCATGATGGGCATAAATAATCCAAGAATTCGTACTATAAATTTTGGGGCCACCTGATATTTAGGCGTTACACCCATTTCTTGGGCTATGGTTGTTATCCATTCCTTACCGGTAAAAGGGTTTGTCGCTGTGGGTAAGTGCCAAGTTTGGTTATAGGCATCGCTAGTGTTTCCAAGCAGGGCCGTTGCCTTACCGGCATCACGGGTATAGGTAAATGAATGTTTGCAATTGATTGCTCCCATCCAATTGGCCTTTTTACCACTAGCGAGATTTTTAAAGACTGTCTCACGCAACATCCCGTTTCGCAGTATCCCTGGGCCATAATAATCAGCGCAACGGGCTATGAGCGCAGTAAGTTTTCCACTGCTGACCTCATCCATTATCATGTGCACGAGTTGGGCCCTAACTTTGCCTTTTTTACTGGGGGGATTAATAGGAGTATCCTCGGTCATGTCATCTAAGTGGTTTGCATCATACATATAGATATTGTCAAAAAAAACCAATTTGGATTTATGTTCCTTACAGGCATTGATTACATTTTGCATGAATTTTGGCCAGGTCTTTTGCCAAGTTTTGGCACTGTAGGGAAAACCAATGGTCACATACACCACCGAAGAACCTTGTATCGCTTTGTTGACTTCATCTTCATTTAAGAGGTCCGCGGAACGTATTTTATCTGTAGGATTTACTTTTTCCGGGTGGCGACTTACCAATCGTATATCTGTTGTAAATTCGGTGAGCGATTTTGCCAATTCTGTCGCGATGATTCCCCCTGATCCCAGTATTGTTTGCATAACTTGATTTTTTATGATTGATGATGCCGTTAAAGTTACCAAAAATCGGACTGCGGTTGATAGCGAACGAAAAAAGATCACCAATTTGTCGTTTCTTTGAACAATGGAATCAAGGAAGTAGCGCAAATAACCAAGAAGCAAAATCAATGGAATTCGTTGAGGGGAATTTCAAGGAATTCAATTATTACAACCAACTTTAGAAGATGTTCTATTTTGCCATAGATATTTTAGGAACAATTGCCTTTGCCATTTCAGGGGTTCTTGTTGCGATGGAAAAGAAACTCGATTTGTTCGGAGTTCTTATTATTGCATTCGTTACTGCTATTGGCGGAGGAACGTTACGCGATATGCTCATAGGAAATACCCCTGTGGTCTGGATGCGCGAATCGGTTTATATATTCACCATATTGGGAACGGTGATTTTTGCAATCTTGTTTGTAAACCAATTGAAATATTTGCGAAAGACCTTATTCCTGTTCGATACAATAGGCATTGGGTTATTCACGATGGTTGGTATTGAGAAAGGACTTTCCGCTGAATTAACGCCTATAATTTGCATAATCCTCGGAACGATTACAGCTTCGTTCGGAGGAGTAATTCGGGATATTCTATGCAACGAGATACCGGTGATTTTCCATAAAGAAATCTATGCCACGGCCTGTATTTCAGGTGGAATTTCCTATTTCCTATTGATCCAATTACCGATTGATGGTGCCTATGCCTATAGCGCGGCTATCTTGATTATTATCTTGGTTAGAATATTGGCTGTGAAGTTTCATATTGCCTTACCGAATATTTACAAGTCGAGGGCGCAGTAAAGGATTATTTGAAAGTCCAGGAATAGAGGGCGCATTAAAACCAAAAACCATTCTTTGATTACTGCCATCTGACAACGAAGCCCTGAAAAGTGATTTCTATTTTATTATTTCGGCTTTGAGAATATAAACGTTCTGTGAAGGCCAGTCGCCTTTGCCAACAGGTTGTACATTGATTTTATCAACCACATCCATCCCTTCAATAACTTTTCCAAAAGGTGTGTATTCGCCGTCTAAATGATAAGAGCCTGGTTTAGTGACTACGATAAAGAATTCATAGGGCGATGCCAACATATGCGGATTGTTCACCTCGCTACTGGGCATGGAAATAGTTCCCCGATGATGTTTATACCCTTTTTTGGCATCGGGGGGTAAAAGATATCTCCCAATAGCCCTGCGCTTATTGGCGGTGTCCTTATCGTCCGAATTTCCACCTTGGATAATGAAATTCTTGACCACGCGATGAAATTGGGTGTTGTAAAAATATCCTTTTGAGGTTAGGTAAATGAAATTGGCCTTGTGGTAGGGTACATTGTTGAATAATTGCACAGTGAAACTGCCCAAAGTTGTTGTTATTTTAACGGTATCATCTTGCAAGGTTTTGTTATAATTAAAGAAGAAATCGATAGCGTTTTCCTC
>JBATIW010000371.1:0-7929 GCA_049668005.1 Maribacter sp. | reverse complement strand
ACCCAGCAACGGCCTATGTAGCTGTTATGCGCTATAAGTCTATGGATTTAGAACCCTATATTTTCAAAACTTCAGATTACGGTAGTACATGGTCAAAAATTACGAATGGTATTGTCGGTGAACATACGTTTGTTAGAGTGGTCCGTGAAGACAAAAAGCGCAAAGGATTATTGTATGCTGGTACAGAAACCGGATTGTTCATTTCTATGGATGATGGCCAAAATTGGCAACCTTTTCAATTGAATTTACCCGTTGTTCCCATCAATGATCTGATTATCCAGGACAATGATTTGGTTGCAGCTACTGCCGGACGTTCTTTCTGGATATTGGATGACGTAGCAGCAATCCAAAATATTAATACTCCAAAGCAGCCCGTTAAAATCTTTAAACCCAAAGACACCTATCGTATTTTTGGAGGTAGTACGGACAAACCTGTTCCGGGGCTGGGTCAGAATCCAAAATCGGGGGTTACTTTTGACTACTATCTAGATAAAAATGCCGATAGTCTGGATTTGGAATTGGAGGTTATGTTCAACGACAAGCTCATACGTACCATTACCAATAAAAAAACCAAGGATTTTAAATCATGGCCAGGCGGCCCTTCCAAACCGCAAGTATTGCCTTCAAAAAAAGGGTACAATCGGTTTACTTGGGATTTTAGAAAAGAGACTTTGCCGGCAGTGGATAAAGTATTCGTTTATGGAAGTTATGCAGGTGCTAAAGTAGGCCCTGGAACCTATCTCTTACGTTTAACTTTAGATGGATTGACTTCAGAAACCGAGGTAAATATCCTGCCTAACCCTAAAGTGAAAGCAAGCATGGAAGAATATGCAGAACAACAGTCCGTTTTGGACCAAATTGAAATGGCCATTAAAAACATTCACGAGTCAGTCACTGCCATGCGCTCTGCCAAATCACAATTAAAAGGATATGCCAAATTATTGAAGGAAAACGATAAGGCAAAAGAGTTGTTGGAAAAAGGTAAAGCGTTAATAGAACGCATTGATACTTGGGAGCAGAATTTAATACAACCCAATCAAAAGACATTTCAGGATGTGATCAACTTCAATAATCAATTGAACGCGGAGTTCATGGAGCTTAAAAGTTATGTTGATGCTGCGGAACCTAAAGTTACAGAAGGCGCTAAAGAACGATTAAATGATCTTCTAGCGGATTGGAAAACTTACGAAAACGAAAGGAATGCCATTGTTGGTAAAGAAATGAAAGAATACAATCAAATGTTCAAAGACCTTGATTTGCCAGCACTTATCATTAAAGACTAATCAAACAAAATAACTTTAAACTTTCATTATGCATAAAACATTACAATTACTTCTAAGCTCACTGATTCTAATAACGAATTTTGCCCTAGCTCAAGAACCGGATGAAATCATAAGTCAAATTATGGTAGAAGCCAATGAACATTCGCAATTAGAAAACTTAGCTTATGAACTAATGGATGTTGTTGGGCCACGACTTGTGGGGACACCTCAAATGCAAGCGGCCAATGATTGGGCAATAGCCACCTATAAAAAATGGGGCATAGAAGCCAAAAAAGAAGAATATGGTACGTGGCGTGGTTGGGAACGAGGCATTACACATATTGATTTGGTTTCACCTCGAGTTGTAAGTCTCCGGGGAATGCAACTTGCTTGGAGCCCAAGCACTCCTAAAAAAGGAACAACGGCCGAGACGATAATTATTCCCAATCTTTCAGATTCAATAGCCTTTAAAAATTGGCTGCCCAATGTAAAAGACAAGTTTGTAATGGTTTCCATGAACCAACCAACTGGAAGACCAGATTATAATTGGGAAGAATTTGCAACCGAAGCGTCTTTTGAAAAAATGAAGAAAGCACGTGAAGCACAAATTAAAGCTTGGGGGCAAAGAATTAAAGCTACAGGATATAGTTCTCGCAATATAAACAAGGCACTTGAAGAGGCAGGGGCTGTTGGTATTCTACAATCTAGATGGTCAAAAGGTTTTGGTGCCAACAAAATTTTTAGTGCAGATACCAAGAACATCCCTGTAATAGATTTAACCCTGGAGGATTATGGAATGCTATATCGGATGACCGAAAATGACGCACATCCTAAAATAAAAGTAACGGCAGAATCAAAAGATCTTGGTACAGTTGCAACATTCAATACCATTGCAACCATCCCTGGGAATGAACTACCAGACGAATATGTAATCCTTTCAGCACACTTTGATTCTTGGGATGGCGCAACTGGCGCCACAGATAATGGCACAGGAACGATAACAATGATGGAAGCAGCAAGAATTCTAAAAAAAGTATATCCTAATCCAAAAAGGACCATTTTGATAGGTCATTGGGGCAGTGAAGAACAAGGTTTGAACGGTTCACGTGCGTTTGTGGAAGATCATCCAGATATAATTTCCGGTGTACAGGCAGTATTTAATCAAGACAATGGTACAGGTAGGGTTGTCAACCTTTCTGGCCAAGGGTTTTTACATTCCTATAACTATCTAAGTAGATGGTTGGAAAGTGTTCCCAAGGAAATTACCGACCATATTGAAACCGATTTTCCGGGTATCCCCGGTGGTGGTGGATCGGATTACGCCTCATTTGTAGCAGCAGAGGCTCCTGCTTTTTCTTTGAGTTCATTAAATTGGAGTTATTGGAACTATACCTGGCATACCAATTTGGATACCTATGATAAGATCGTTTTTGATGATGTCCGCAATAATGCGATACTAGCTGCGATTTTAGCCTATAAAGCAAGTGAGGATCCTACAAAAACTTCTAGGGAAAAATCGATTTTACCATTAAATCCAAGGACAGGAAAAAAGAGAACTTGGCCAAACCCTCGTTCACCAAAACGTAAAGAAGGACAATAATTAATTTATAAAATACCTAATAAATAGTATTCCTATTAATGAACATACCTTTTATTGTTGATCAAGAATTCAAGGGATTGGATTATACTAAAAATCGTCTCTCGAAAGGGGAATACGAAAACTGTGTTTTCGAAAACTGTGATTTTTCCAATGGTTATCTCGACAATCAGAATTTTATGGAATGTGAATTCCTTGACTGCAACCTAAGCAATACCAATATTGCGCATACGGTTTTTAAAGAGGTGACTTTTTCATACTGTAAAATGATCGGATTAAAATTTGGGGAGTGTAATGACTTTTTATTGTCTTTTCAATTTAATAATTGCAATCTCAGTTACTCCTCCTATTATCGGCTAAAACTGAAGAATACACTCTTTAATGAATGTAAACTTATTGAAGTCGATTTCACGGAAACCGATTTAACTGAAGCCATATTCGATGCCTGTAATTTGGAAAAGGCCATTTTTGAAAACGCTATTTTAGAGAAAGCAGATTTTATCTCCTCATTTAATTTCAACATAGATCCTGAACGTAATCGACTTAAGAAAGCTAGGTTCTCCAAAGAAAACATTGCTGGACTTCTCATGAAATATGATATCATAATTGGGTAAATACGCATTAGTCGTTTGTAATCGGATAATTCGTACCTTGTTGTTATGAAACTTGTACTACATATGAAATCACTTTTTATACTTCTTTTTTGCATTTCTATTGGCTGTAAAGCGCAAAATACCAAGTCATTCACTGAAGGTGGCAAATCCCCGGAAGCGACCTTGAAGGATGTCTCTTGGATTGCCGGTCATTGGAAAGGGGAAGCTTTTGGCGGTGTGGCCGAAGAAATATGGAGTCCGCCGATGGGTGATTCCATGATGTTCGTTTTTAAATTAGCCACTGAAGGAAAAGTACAATTCTATGAAGTAGGGCATATTCAACAAATAAATGAGACGCTGATATTGCAACTGAAGCATTTTCATGGTTCGTTGAAAGGCTGGGAAGAGAAAGATGAAACCGTTGATTTTAAATTGGTGCTAATCGATGGCAATAGGGTGTACTTTGATGGGTTTACCATCGAACAAATCAGCGAAAACGAAATAAACATGTATGTCGTGGTAGGCGAAGAAGATGGCTCATCTGAAGAAGTAAAATTCAATTACAAAAAAGAAAATTAATATGGCAAGGAAGTGTCTTGAATGCGGCGACGAGATCAGAGGTCGCGTAGATAAAAAGTACTGCTCGGACCATTGTAGAAATGCCTACAACAACAAAATAAACAAAGACAGTAAAAACCTTGTCCGAAATATAAACAACCGCTTAAGAAAAAACTATCGGGTTTTGGATAGCTTCCCACTAAAAGAAGGAAAAACCAAAACCACACGTACCAGATTGATTGATAGAGGCTTTGATTTTGAATTTATAACCAATCTCTACACCACCAAAAAAGGCACTACCTACTATTTTGTTTATGATTTGGGCTATTTGCCCTTGGATAATGATTATTATATGATCGTTAAAAGGGAATAAGACCCTTATTTATAGTTTTGCCCACTGAGTTTCAATGCTGCTATAACGATATCCTTTCGACTGATCTGTCCCACGAGGAGTCCGTCTTTCATCACAGGTAATCTTCTACGATTATGTTTATCAAAAATTCCGGCAGCATCAAAAATGGAAATGTCATGAGGTATGGTCTCGACCCCCTTGGTCATATATTTTTCAACACTTTTATCCAGAATAGGCTGGTTAAAATAGCGACTTTCGGAAATCTGTTTCATGCAGTCGGCTTCAGAAATAATTCCAACCAAAAAGCCATTATCATCCAATACAGGTCCCCCAGATATATGGTGTTTGGCAAACTTTTCCATAACCTCGAGAATAGACTGTTCTGGTGAAAATGTCACCAATTTTGTACTCATATAATCAGATACCAATATTGGTGCATCAAACTCCTTTTTCGCTGCCTTTCTGAACCCTTGAAAACTTTTGATTCCCATATAATTTGAATTTAGGTTGAATTTAAAGATAGAAAAATTAATCGAATTACATAAAATACTCGTTGTAATGCGCCATCACGACAGAATTTTATACTTTTAAGCATAAGCAACATATATGAAAAGGTTCTTCAAAATCATTACGCTTTTATTGATTCTCCTCGCCGTTTATTGGAGTTTTAAATCGTCAATGCCCACTTATAAAGTTGATGACAAGGCTTCTGAAAATGTATTTTCGACCGACAGGGCACTAACCCATGTTGAAAAAATATCCAAGAAACCACATGGGGTAGGTTTTCCTGCCCATGCCGAAGTACGATCTTATATTATTTCAGAACTGGAGTCCTTAGGTTTGGAAACGTCAATACAAGAAGGGTATACCGCTGGGGATTGGGGTAATTTGAGCAAGGCCATAAATATATTAGCACGCATTAAAGGAACTGGAAATGGCAAGGCATTGCTATTGCTTTCCCATTATGACAGTAGTCCGCATTCCTCGTTT
This sequence comes from Maribacter sp., assembly GCA_049668005.1. Classification (GTDB taxonomy): domain Bacteria; phylum Bacteroidota; class Bacteroidia; order Flavobacteriales; family Flavobacteriaceae; genus Maribacter_A. The sequence goes on along the minus strand of JBATIW010000371.1, from coordinate 2,577 downwards.
GGCGCTAGTGATGCGGGGAGCGGGGTTGCCACAATACTGGAGGGTATTCGAGCATTTTTATCAGAAAAGAAACAACCAAAAAACGATATCATTATTCTGATTACCGATGCAGAGGAATTGGGACTTAATGGGGCGTCCTTATTTGTAAATGAACATCCCTGGGCTAAAGAAGTAGGCCTAGCCTTGAATTTTGAAGCTCGTGGAAGTGGTGGCCCAAGCTATATGCTCATTGAAACCAATAGAGGCAATGGAAAACTTATCGAGGAATTCACAAAAGCCAATCCTAATTATCCCATGGCGAATTCATTGGTGTACAGTATTTATAAGATGTTGCCAAATGATACGGATTTGACAGTTTTTAGGGAGGATGGTGATATTGAAGGCTTTAATTTTGCCTTTATAGATGACCACTACGATTATCATACTGCGAGAGACAACTTTGAGCGGTTAGATCGGAATACATTGGCACATCAGGGCAGTTATTTGATGCCTTTGTTGCAGCATTTTTCAGAATTGGATTTAAGCAATCTTAAAAGCTTGGATGATTATATTTATTTCAATGTCCCGTTCTTCAAATTGGTTTCGTATCCGTTTGAATGGATTTGGCCAATGTTTGGACTGGCAGTCATCTTTTTTGTGATATTGTTGCTCGTTGGTTTTAGAAAAAAAGTATTGCAGATCAGTGAAATATTGAAGGGTTTTTTACCCATGTTTATTGCACTTGTGATTAATGGTGTGGTTGGTTTTTATAGTTGGTCATTCCTAAAATGGATATATCCAGAATACAAGGACATATTACATGGTTTCACCTACAATGGCCACACCTACATCCTTGCATTTGTATTGTTTTCTTTGGCAACTTGTTTTTGGATCTATAATAAGTTCAAAAAAATTGAAACACCGAATTTATTAGTCGCGCCAATGCTATTTTGGTTGGTGATTTGTGGTTTGGTTTCGGTATATCTGCAAGGGGCAAGCTTTTTTATAGTTCCTCTTTATGCGCTGTTGGCTTCGTTTATGGTGGTCATTAACCAGAAAGTACCAAATCCTTTATTATTGGTCATTTTGGCCTTACCAGCACTTTGGATCTATGCCCCCTTCATAAAAATGTTCCCAATAGGACTTGGCCTAAAAATGATGGTAGCCGCTACCCTTTTGACCACCTTGACCTTTTTCTTGCTAGTTCCCATTTTTGGATTCTATAAGAATAAGAACCGATTGGCAACATTAGGTTGCTTCCTTTTTCTTGGGTTAATGGCTTTTGCGCATTTCAATGCTGACTTTACCGAGGAAAATGCAAAGCCTACTAGCCTATTGTATGTACTTGATGCCAATACCAACACCGCACAATGGGCGACCTATGAGCACGTAATATCAGATTGGACATCCCAATATATTGGTATGGAGAAAAAGGTTCCCGAAAAATTGGCCGGTAAAACCATTAGCAGTAAGTACAGTTCAGGGTTTACTTACGTTTCAACTGCACCCATAAAAGAAATTACGCCACCCCAAATTGAAACCACAAGAGATACTATTGTTGGCGATGAGCGTATTTTAGAATTATGCATAACTCCACAACGGGATGTCAACCGATTGGAAGTTTTCACTAATGATATTACGATCAATAAAGCCAACATCAACAATATTCCATTGTCGGATTATTACCTTGAGAATCGTAAACCCGGTAAACTGATAACACATTATATCAGCGATAACGACTTTACTGAATTGAGTCTGGCAATACCTCAGGATTCAATCCTGGAGCTTACATTCTATGAATCATCAAATGACTTATTGGATAATACGTTATTTACAGTCCCGGAAAGACCCATGGATAACATACCCATGCCATTTGTTTTGAATGATGCCATTCTATTAACGAAAACCATACGATTTGATTAATACGATCGCAGTCATGGGCTGTGGCTGGCTGGGTCTCCCCTTGGCGAAATCCCTACTTGAAGACGGGTGCCAGGTTCATGGCTCGACCACAACACAAGATAAACGTAATGATTTAACCAAACTGGGCATTGTACCATTTCTGATTTCACTTACCGAAGAAAAGATAATAGGTGACATAGCAGGTTTTCTTGCAGATACGGAATTAATTGTCATAAACGTCCCTCCCAAATTAAGAGGCGGAAACAAGGAGAACTATGTCAATAAAATGCAGTTGTTGCATACTGCAATTAAGGCGTCAAGTGTTCAAAAAATACTATTTGTTAGTAGTACTTCGGTATATGGGGATATTGATGGCGAAGTTACTGAAGAGACCATACCATGTCCATCCACCGAATCGGGCAAACAACTTTTAGCATCTGAAAACCTTTTTAGAGACGATGCCAAGTTACAGACCACCATTATTCGCTTTGGAGGTTTAATAGGGCCAGACAGGCACCCTATTACCATTTTATCAGGAAGAAAAGGGCTCACCAATGGCAATGATGTCATTAATCTTATTCATTTAGAAGATTGTATTGGTATTATCAAGGCTACTATACAAAATGATTGGTGGGATGAACTTTTCAATGGTGTATATCCCTATCATCCGTCAAAGCAGGAATACTATTCCAAAGA
>JBATIW010000370.1:0-17628 GCA_049668005.1 Maribacter sp. | reverse complement strand
AGATAATTGCTGTAAGTCCATTTACAGATGCATAAATGGGTGGTAAAAATGACAGTGGTTCAACATTGGGGATTTTAACCCCGAACAATGCCGCCACTGCAATAGGGACCAAAATAGATACCACTGTAATTATCCTATTGAACTTTTTTTCCTTCAACGCTACCGAGTCCATACCTTTTTACTCCTTTAAAAGTTTGTAAATGTCCTCCTTTAAAATAGAAATCTGTTCTTTCTCACCTTCATTATTCTCTCCATCATCTTCGGTAATGGTACCGCGATAATAGATTATCGGATTGCCAAACTCGTCAACCCTTGAACGCAAATACCCGTTTTTATCTATCAAAGCAAACAGACCCGCATGTTCAAAGCCACCAGGTGCGTTGGGCATTTCTGAAACAAAAATATTAAACCCGGTATTTGCCAATTCATAAATTGCTTCTTGGTTCCCAGTCATCAAGTGCCAATCCAAGTTAGTAATCCCATGCTTTTCAGCATATTCCTTGAGCACCCTTGGGGTATCATATTCGGGGGTAATTGTAAAGGATGCCACACCAAAGTCATTGGAAGTCTTGAATTCTTCTTGTAAATCGACAAGATTTTTGGTCATTATTGGACAAATTGATGGACACGAAGTAAAGAAAAACTCCACAATATAAACCTTACCAAGGTAGTCTTTATCAGTAATCACCAAACTATCCTGATCTATAAATTCAAAAGAAGGTACGCGACGTTTCTTTCCGTTCAAGATAATATGGGCCAAGTCAGCACTGTTATCTTTTAGGTTCATTCGGTCGTTTTCAACTACAGTACCCGATTTCATACGTTCAACAATCTTTGGGATAAAGATTATTCCAAAAATCAAGATTATCAAGGAAACCCAAACGTATGTGTATTTCTTCATTACTTCTCCCTATTAGCATTATTCTTTTTCAAAGCCAGCCGATACTCTGCCAAAATGATTTTCACATCGTCCTCCATCTTATTATTCAATTCGGAAACTGATGTGGCATTAAAGCCATATTTGGTGCCTTCGTCTTCATCATTGGTCCTGCCCCGCAAGTTTCTATCCTTATCAATTATAAATACATAAGGAGTTGCCAAATCATCATCAAGCGATAAATCGGTTTTCAAGCCAGCGAAAAAAATCTTGATCTGCTCTTCATTACCATAGACAAAATTCCATTTAACGATGTCGGTCAAATTACCCAACTCCGCCTTAAGTTCAGCAACCTTATTTTCGTTGCCATGGGGTACCAACATCACGAATTGAAAATCATTGAATTCATAAAACCGTTTATAGATTTTCTGGTTCAAATTGAAAGCAATGCCTTTTTTGTTTTCCAAATCACTGCCCAAAAATCCCAAAATGGTTATTTTGTTCTTTAGTTCAACATTCTCATCGATTGAAGAAATATCAGCGATTTGCTCTGTAAGGGTAGGGAGCTTTCCAAAGTTATTTATCCCAGAGGCAAAGAATAAATAAACTACTATGGGCAATATAAAAAGTACGGCTAAAACAAACTTATTTTTCATAAGAGGTACGAAACTAGCTAAAAGTGGGTATCACCTTAACGCGAAATCAGTTTAAAAAATTTATACCAGTTTAATTTTACTTCAGGTTTCTAACCAACAAAAATAAAAAAGACGGTTCAAAGACCGTCTTTTATTCTGTTAATTATATGTTTATTAAAAGTTCCAGGTTACGAACCCATCGCTAAATACATTGTAGATATAATTCGCTTCTACCAATAATATGAAAACCAAGTAAAGCACAAGGAAAATAGGTGTCCAAACAATTGCCCTGCGCAAAGAACTCTTTTCATCCCTAAGGTGCATAAAGTCCCATGCAATATAATAGGCCTTTACCAATGTTAAAACAATGAATATCCAATTTAACACTTTCATTCCTAAAAAAGATGAACCTACAAGCGCATCAGGTTTTATAATACCCAACGCAACTTCAACTGCAGTTACTATCGTCAAAAAGACAAGTACCCCCCATATCTTTTGGGTATTGGACTTGAATTTTAAAAGTCCCCTGAAAATTTCCAACTTGTGTTCGTGTGCCATGCTAATATTATTAAAATGCATTTCCGTCTTCGCGGAAACTAATTATCGTCGTTTATACCAAATAAAAGAAGGTGAATACAAATACCCAAACCAAATCCACAAAGTGCCAATAGAGCCCAATTTTCTCCACCATTTCATAATGGCCTCTTTTCTGGTATGTTCCCAACACCACATTAAAGAAAATAATGAGATTTATCAACACGCCTGAGAAAACGTGGAATCCGTGGAAACCAGTAATGAAAAAGAAGAAATCGGCGAACAATCTACTCCCATATTCATTTTGGATTAGGTTAGCCCCTTCCACAACCTGGGATGCATTCTGAAGTTTTGCCAAAGATTCCTGTCTAGACAGTAACGTCTTATTTCCCTCAGCATTAATTGTTTCTGTCCTCACAAGAATATTTGAATTGTCTTTGAAACCTTCTAAAACTTCATTTAAAGAATAACTTGGCTGATAACCTTCATCATAGAACCATAGCCCATTTTTATTTTCGTGCATCACCCTATCGCCAGGAATTGTCTTGGCAAAATCATCCAATGCGGCCCTTTCCCCAGTATCAGCTTTTACAAATTGTAAAATTCTACCACCTCTGGTTTCCACTGCGCCGTAATCCCCACTAATGAAAGTGGCCCATTCCCATGCCTGGGACCCAACGAATATTGCACCCCCGATAATCGTCAAAAACAAATACCAAATAACACTGTTCTGCTTCATTTTATGCCCCGCATCAACAGCAAGTACCATTGTTACAGAAGACATAATTAGAATGAAGGTCATGAACGCTACATAAATCATTGGGTAGTTGCCATGAAAGAAAGGTACGTGGGTAAAAACCTCATCCGCAATTGGCCAAGTCTCAATAAATTTGAATCTTGAAAAACCATATGCGGCCAAAAAACCTGAAAATGTCAGCGCATCCGACACTAAGAAGAACCACATCATTAATTTGCCGTAGCTCGCACCAAGGGGACGGTTGCCACCACCCCATACGTTTTCTTCCGCGCCCGTTGTTACCGTAGAATCCATAAAATTAATTATCGTATGATTAGAATTTTCACAAATTTACATTTTTTTAGAGGATACAAAAGTCAATTGCAAAGAAATCAAAAAATTATTGAAATTTTATCCGACCAATACCATGAATAGAATCAGGTACACCCACAAAAGGTCTAAAAAATGCCAGAAAGTAGCCCCAAGCGACAACCCTAAATATTCCGTTGCGGAGTATTTTCCTTTCAGCTGATTATACAGCACTACCAACAAAGAAATAATACCTGCGATAACGTGTACGATATGAACCGCTGCAATAAGAAAAATGTAAGACATTTTTATACTGCTCGTCGGGCCGGTAAAATAATACCCTTGAGCCACCAATTGTGAAAATCCACTGAATTGCAAACCTATAAAAGTGACCCCCAATCCCAAAGTGATCAACAACCAATTTGTTGCTGCTTTTTTCGTGTCTCTCTGAATGGCTTTTTTTGCCAATATATAAGTAAAACTACTTAGTATAATAATTGCTGTACTTATATAAAAAGATGATGGCAATTCAATATTGCTTAGCCAATCTTCCCTTTTACTACTTACGATGTAGGCACTGGTCCAACCTGCAAAGGCCATAAGTAGACTAACAATGCCAAACCAAAGCATCATTTTTTTCGACCTATCATTCTTTTCTTTCTGAGTTCCTTGAGTTAAGTCCATTTATTTTATATGAATTTATCGAGCACATATACTATTTGAACGAGTGTTATATAGCTCACACTGGCCAACATTAATTTTCTAGCGGAAACATTGTCTCTTTTCTCATATAATTTGAAAGCAAAAAACAACATTACTGCTCCAATTAGAAATACAATCACGGCTCCAGTAATTGATAGCTGCAGTCGCCCGGTTATACCAATGACTGGCACTACGGAAATGACCATCATCCAAATGGTATACATAATTATTTGGAGTGCTGTTCCTGTATCTTTTTTGCCTGTAGGAAGCATTTTGAATCCTCCTTTTTTATAATCCTCATCCAACATCCAGGCTAAAGCCCAAAAATGTGGAAATTGCCAAAAGAACTGTATCATGAACAAAGTCCCTGGTTCAATACCAAACTCATTGGTGGCAGCTACCCATCCCAACATAAAGGGAATTGCGCCTGGTAATGCCCCAATAAAGACCGAAAGTGGGGTAATGGTCTTCAAAGGAGTATAAACGCTAGTGTAAAGAAAAATTGAAATTGCGCCGAACATGGCCGTTTTAGGATTTAAAAAATACAAAGAAATCAAACCAAGAATGGTTAATATTATAGCGATTACCAAAGCTGAATTTATAGACATTCTTCCCGAAGGGATCGGCCGGTTCATTGTGCGTTTCATTAACGCATCCAAATCCTTTTCTATAATTTGATTAAAGGCATTCGAAGCACCGACCAAGCAATAACCTCCGAATGCAAGAAGCAATAGTGAGATAAAACTAATTTCAAATGCTCCAAGCAAATAACCCGCTATTGAAGAAAAAACCACGCTGACCGCGAGTCTGGCTTTTGTAATCTCCTTAAAATCAGCAAACACCATGGACCATGATATATTCTTTACTGGCTCGACTGCGGTCTTCATTATCATTTTTTATAAAAACGCAAATATAGTCGCAGAATGCTATTTCTGCAACGAATTAACAAGGTTTATCATATCTTTGAAATAACACCCCTACTAACCTCTTAAATACTTAATTATGAAGATGATAAAGTTTTTTATGACCTGGATTATAAGTCTTTGCTTTTTTACATTGGTCTTGGCCCAGGAAAAAGAAGTCGTTATAAAGATTGATACCCTATCAAAAGACGTTTTTATGTTGACCGGTCAAGGAGGTAATATCGGAGTCTATACCGGGGAGAGTAATGTCTTTATGATTGATGATCAATTTGATCGATTAAGCGATAAAATAAAAATGGCCATTAGTAAACTTACTGACCAACCTATTTCATTTCTTTTTAACACGCACATGCATGGGGACCATACTGGAGGTAATGCAAAATTCAATTCCAAGGCAACTACTGTCGTGGCCCATGATAATGTAAGAAAAAGTTTAGTAGATAGATTGGCCAACGACCAAAATCTGGATAAAAAAATACTCCCAGAAGTATCTTTCTCAGATGATATAACCTTTTATGATGGCGATGAGACCATAATGGCATTTCATGTACATAATGCCCATACAGATGGAGATGCCATAGTTTATTTTCTAACCAACAATGTACTGCATATGGGAGATACTTATTTCTCAGGCAGGTATCCTTATATAGATTTAAAAAGTGGCGGGAGTGTCAACGGATATATTGAAGCCCAAAAGAAAGCGCTTTTGCTCATTAATGATGAAACCAAAATAATACCTGGCCATGGTAGACCTTCAAACAAAGCAGAACTTGAGGCTTATGTTAAAATTCTTGAGGATATTAAGACGAAGGTATTAAATGAAATTAGTGCTGGTAAATCGTTGGATGAAGTAAAAAACAATACTCTGTTATTATCGGCCTATGACAACACCTATGGCAACGGATTCATAAATCCAGAAAGGGTCAGAGAGATCTTCTACACGAGCTTAAAATAAGATTAAAACGAAAAAATCCCGAGCTTAAGCTCGGGATTTTTCTATACTATGAATAGTTGTTTATTGTAATTTAAAGGTAATAGGAATACTGAAAGGAACCCTAACAGCTCTACCCCTTTGCTTACCTGGTGTCATTTTAGGAAGTTGAGCTATTATCCTTGCAGCTTCCTTTTCCAAGTTTTTATCTGGCCCACGCATTCTTACGCCACCAATGCTTCCATCTTTTTGTATAACGAACATTACATTTACACGACCTTGAACACCCATTTCCTGAGCGATTTCAGGATAACGGAAGTTTTTGGCAATATGCTTTTGCATTTTTTGCTGGAAACAATCACGCATTGCTTTTGCACCTTTTCCTTTTTCGCCTTCACAACCAGGAAAAATAGGTACATCTTCAATTACTGCGAAAGGTACATCTATATCTTCCTCAACTTCCTCTACCTCAACATCCTCTACTTCCACTACTTCTTCTTGACTAGATTCAGTAGACTCGATTACAGTTTCCTCAACTTCTTCCTCATCCTCAACAATTTCGATAATCTCTGGTGCAGCTGGTGGTGGTGGTGGTGGTGGTGTTTTAATCTGCTCTGTCATTGGAACTTCTTCGTCCAACATATCCTCAACATTCATGGAAATATCGTATTCATTTGATTTATCATACGTTTTCCATTCCAAACCACGCCAAACCAAAAACATAACAACAGCAAGTCCAATGACAAAGTAAGTGCCACTATTTCTTCTTAAATCGGCTTTTGGGTTCTTTTTTAGTTCCATATCTAATTTTTTAATATTCGCTAATTTAACTAAATAATTAATAAAAAAACAAGTAATATTTTATTTTAACCCTCTTTGCCCTTGAAATTGGGCGAAAATGGTAATAATTCCTAAAATAACACCTGTACCATTGGCCAATGCATCAAATACATCGCCCGACCTATTTATGGTCATCGTCTCTTGAATAACCTCAATAATTATACCAAAAAAAATAAGCGATATTGCTAATATTTTTAAATATTTGTTAAATGTTGGCTTTTCCTCTTTCGTCTCAACAAAAAACAATGACCCTAATACCGCGGCCACAAAATAGAACGTGAAATGAACTATTTTATCCGCATAGGGAATATTGAACATCCTTAAACCACCACCTTCAAAAGAATATAGGCTTGAAAATGTTATAAACATCATCCAGCCAATAAATGCAAATGCATATAAATGCTTTTTACGCACCTATCAACTCTTTGTAGTCCTTATCACTAAGCAAATCACTAATTTCCGCAATATCGCTTATTTTTATTTTAACCATCCAACCTTCACCATAAGGATCGCTGTTCACTTTTTCAGGCTCGTCTACCAAAGCTTAATTGAATTCGATAATCTCTCCACTTAACGGCAAGAATAGATCTGAAACGGTTTTTACAGCTTCGACAGAACCAAAAACCTCATCCTTGCCCAAGGTTTCATCAACGGTTTCTACTTCTACATATACTATATCCCCTAATTCGCCCTGTGCAAAATCGGTAATTCCCACTATTGCAAGATCCCCTTCAACCTTTACCCATTCATGGTCTTTAGTGTATTGTAAATCTGATGGTATATTCATTTTATTTTTTTTTGTTAGCGAAACAAATGTAAATTATTTGATGAAGGTATTCAAGTAAAAGAGGAGTAATAGCTGCTATTTGAAAGTAAGGCAGCTGGCCAACCTTTATATAGGGATTGTTATACAGCTTAGCTTTACGCAACATTGGTGAAACTATAATTAAAACTATTTAATTTCCGAAATTATACTTAAGCGTGAAGCCAGAGTTAATAGTGGTTTGCGGAAATGCCGTGGATACCGCAAACTTTGAGAATGAATGATCGTAGAAGAACAAGGCGTTCAAATTCTTACTTAAGGCATAATCTGCCGTGAACTTCAATGAGAACAAATTCTGTCCGGAGGTTATTTGGTTGTTATCAATATCCAAGTTTCTGATAATTGTAATATTATCCCTGAGTGTAATATCGCCTTTAAGATTCAAATCGCCCTTTAAGCGTGTTTTATTGCCTCCAATATTGGTCACGAATTTCACATCCTTTATTCGATAACCTAATCCAAGTGTATATTCCTTGCCATTGATTTCGGTCATTAAGTTGTTATCAAAACTCATTGATAAAGCCCTATCTGTCCTAATTTCGGCTAAAACGCTCACCGAGTTCTTCATTTCGAAATCAACCCGCATTAACGGATTAAATTGATCCGTCAGTACCACATTGTTTAATATCAAGTCCGGTAGCAAATCACCTGTTTCGAGGTCAAATTGCGTATTCTCCTTTTCCAAATTGGTCTGGAACGAATTAATACTGTATGAAGCTCTATAACCATGGCTTAAAGAGAAACGCTTGAATTTCTTCTTGAACCATTTATTTCGCATTAAACCTGTATATTTTATGTTCCAATTGGGTATGGGTATCTGCCTGAATGCATCTAAATTCACCCTATTTACATCTTGACCGGTATAGGCAGCAAAGAAGGCAGGTAGCAGAACGTTCTGTTGCGTTTTACCATAACGTTCAGGAAAACCATCTGCATCCAAAGTCCCAGGCAATTCACCCCGATCAGCGACTATCCTATTTGCAATCGTTATTCTATTTTGTTTGAACGTCTCGAATATTTCTGAACCAAATTCATCACTTTTAGTAAACGCTGTACCTATCATCATTGTTGAAATACTAAAATTTCCAAATTCATTGACTAAACCGGGTTCTTCCTGCAACCAAGATTGTAAATCGTAATTTTCTTGGTAACTGTCTGAATATTGTCTGTCCGCGGAAAGATCTATGGTCAAGTCCCTCATGGGTTGCGCGGTTGCTGTAATGTTCAACTGTTTATTGGTTCGCTTAATGTGCTGTTCGTTAAAATCCGTGAACCCTGTTAACCAGCCATTACGGGCAGCTTCATAACGCACATCGGACTGACTTCCAAAAACAAAACCTAGGGTTGGTCTCATAGTACCTACGAATCCTATGGATTGAGTGTAACCTGGAAGTACCGTACCATTGCTCTCATTGTAATTAACATTCAGCCTCTTGACCATTGTTATGATATCTATTGCGGTATTGAATAGCGCACTTGTCTTTTGTTTAGGTGCTTCTTTATCCGATGTCGCATTTCCCGCCTTATCCCTGCGCACTGGAGCTTTACTCGCGGCAGCTTTACCATCCCTTTTCTTGAGGCCTATCAGGTCATAGAACTTTTGCATGCTTAAGGCTGCGGTTAAATTATGGGTATTTGCATTTTGGACTGTATTTATAGATTCAGGTCTCCCAAGTGAAGCACTTGCCACCTCAGACAAAGCATCGCCACCACGTTGCCAGTCAAAGTTACTTGTATAGGAATACTGCGCATTAATGAAATCAAGAGCAGGAATCTTATTAAAAGGCAGTTCATAATTTAACTGCATTTGTTGTGCATGTCTATTTGGTTCTCCCAAATCCCAGAAGCCGTCCCATAATCCTAAAGCCTGATTAATATCAGAATCTGGATTTCCATCTTCATTAAAATAGTTTCGTACGATATTATTATTACTTGCCGTTAAGTTCAAGCTTAATGAATTGCTCAAACTATAATTAATGGCATACTGCCAATTGAACAAATAGTTCCGTTGTTGAAGGAAGGGCAAATCCAAAGATTCCACTCCTGGCTCAAAGACTTCCCGGAACCGTTGTTGATTAAACTGCCTGTTTATATTTGAATTGACAGAAACACTTGCCGGAAGTAAATTAAAGTTCAAATCTTTCAACCATTGCCAATACTTTCCATTAAACAAGGAATCTTTTTTGGCAAACGGAGCAACTGCTACAGGTTGGAAACTATGATTATAGACAAAACCAGTATTCACATTTTGATCACGAAGCGTCGCAATTTCAAAATCGCGATGATCCGTTTCATTATAGGAATAGTTGAATGTGAAATTCTCAACGTCATAAAAATTGGCTTCGGCCTCTTCACCCCTATCCTTACGAACACCTATCAAATTAATACTTGTTCGCTTTGTGTAATCCTCGGCCTGTTGTAATGTTTTTTCAGCTTCTTCAGGTGTTGCTGCAGAAGCAACGAGATCATCCAACTTTAAATCATCATAAACAGGATCAAATTCAGGGGTAATCAATTGTTCGGAAATCCCATAGTTAAATGGAATTTGAACTCCCCATTTTTTAGGTAATAATTGACCCACATTCACATTCGTAACCAAGTCATAGGAAATTGCATCCTCACGTGCACGTTCATTCGGCATTTGGTCAATTGCGCCAAAACCTGATGTGCTTTTGCTCCCCGTAGCTGTGATGTTGGCAAAATCGGCAATATTGGCATCAACAGAAGCAACTGCAGCCCAACCCCCATTATTATCCAAACCTGCCAAACGCAGCTCATTGAACCATACTTCTCCCCTTGCGGGCAAAATATCAATATTCTTTATACCAACCATGATACTGCGAATACTACCCAATGATGGATTTCCTTGTATACCAATTCGCGACCTGCCTAATGTCCTTGGCGCAAATTCCGCAACGGGAGTCACTTCCCCATTTACAACCTCAAAAAATTGCAGTTCGTTAAGAGGCGTATTGGTTCTATTCGCAATACGAAGTGATTTCACTTTATTTAAATCTGCCAATAAGATTTCCAATTCATTCACATCTGGCCAAATCTCACTTTCTGATACCGATCCGTGTGCAGTAAACTGTAAAGGCAATTCCACTTGATAAAAGTTCTGCGACAAGTCCGTACCTAATCGTAAAAAACCAACCAAAGGATTGGCATCGTCAGCGTAATCGCTATTATCGATTTTCTCAGCATGCATAAACATTTTTATCTTCTCATATTGACGAATATCGATATTCAGACTTTTAAAAACACCGCGGGAATCCTGTGATTCCAAATTATCTACCTTAAAGGATAATGATTGCTCATTTTGACGAATAATCGTGTTGTTATTATTCAATTGCTCACGAACAACTCCTGGGGGTAAAACATATGGGATAGGGGTTCGTGTATTGTTCTCCTCGATGTTTACCGTATTGACATCAGTGATAGTTCCATCATCAAAAGGGTCATTATCAATCAACTCATCTTGAAGGGTTTTTGTATAAGTACGCCAATCACCCCTAACCAAATCCATTGTTGCAAAGCGCAATACTACATCGCTACTAAACCCTGTAAGGTACATTCTCATAAAACTAATGGACCTAAAATCCGTAATTCCACCGACTGCATCCGTAAAATCGCTTAGTGGAATCTTGTACTGTATCCATCTACGATTAAGTTGCGTTCCATTTGGCAGGTCAGGCGTTACACCATCCTTAATATCAGTTACATATTTGTCATTGATACTGGTATTGGGTTTTATCGGAATTCTATACTCGTAATAGCTATTTACAGTATTCATAGTCAAATCCCGGTCAATATCCTCAACATCGGGTAATGTGGTCGAACCTCGATTCGTATTCGTCACTTGTACTGGCGAGTTTCCATCAGGATTATTGAAATCGAGATATCTTTCCAATATTCCACCTTCACGATTCAAATAATATTGATAATTATCCCCTGCTGGATCTTCTCCCGGACCGTAAATATTGACCTCATCGGCATCATTTAGACCATCAAAACCTACATCCTGCAAAACCCTATTGTTTTCATTTGCATCAAAGGCATATACCAAGGCTTGCGTCGCTGGCACAATACCCCAAGAAGGTTGATGAATCAATGCATCGGCTTCTATTGGCAGCCCATTCTCATATTGTTTTCTACCGTCTTTAAGTACATCCTCGGAGATATTTCCCAAGTTGAAAACCAATTCTCCAGGGCTTGTGGCTATACCATCAAGATAAGGGTCTAATACCCAAAACTGAACGAATTCCACATTGGATTGTTCAAAGTCAGTACTGCTCAATGAACGCATTATACCGGCCCATTTATTTTGGGAAGCCTCTGTTGCAAAATCCGGATTCGTATTATAAGGCCCTTTGTCATTAGGGTAATAAGCCAAATCCAAGGTTCCTTGCACAGTGGTTTGCCCTTGGGCAATATCAACCTGAGGAAATACCTCATCAATAAATACCCTTCGAGTAGCATTGGTTGAGATATCACTATCATTTATTCCAGCAGGTCTTTGATTCGTATAGAAGATAGGGTCAATGGTATACCATGCCATTTTAGCCCTGCCGTAACCATTGATCAAATTTGCAGGATCTTCAGGTGTACTTCCTGAAAGCACTCCACCAGGGGCAAATTCCAGTGGAGTACTAGCAAGAGACCAGCCCAATGAAGAGCGGATATCTATTAAGGCCTGAGCGCCTTCAAAATCATCCAAGTACGTAGTTGTCTCCCCTTGAAAATCGGCATTTTTTGGGGAATTTGGTTTTAACCAAGCAACTTCACCACGTATCGATAAGTTGGATGGTACATCGGTATCAATATTCGGAAGTTTATTCACCAACCGAGTTAGAAATGGCATCTCCGTTGAGAAATTACCATTCAATCCAAAAATAGTGTTGTTAACGGGCTCAACGCCAAAGTTCGATTTTTGGGTCAGGGGCCGTTCATTCAGGTTTAACAAGGTAGCTCCCAAGAGAAAGTTCTTGTTCACTTCATGTTCTACATTTATTCCTGTGAATCTTCTGGTCTGCTGACCGAAGACCGCATTATTCTCAACTGAAATATTGATTGGGGTATTTGAAGCCTCAAGACTAGGGTCTAAAATCTGTACTGTTCCTGCCTGATAATTTACCGTGTAATCAGTTCCTTCCTGTAAAGTCCTACCTCCAGCAGTTACTCTTACTGAACCACGTGGCACATTGAATGCCCCTATAGGTATACCATTACTTCCTTCAGATTTGTATCTACCTTTTAATAAAAATTTATTCTTTACAGGGTCTTGCAGTGCCGCTGCCTTAGTCTGGGTATACATGTCCCGAAAGACATATTTCTTTTGGTTCGCATTATATCCTTGATCATTGATCACATCATAGGTTCCGTTACCCAATAGTTCGAACATATATTCGCCAAAGGGCTCAACCTTGGTGAATATTATTCTACCACCCTGAGTATCAACTGTAATCCCCGGTATAAAGTCAAAGAATCCGTCACCACCAGCTTGTACATCGTTGTATATATTCAATCTATCCAAATTGAAAACATCCAATAAAATGCGTTCCTGTAATGGTTTTGGGGAATCTGGCCAGCCTGAACCGGGACCTTCCTCGACTGGGGTAATATAATTTCTTGGGGTTGGGTCTGAATAAAGGATATTCAATTTAAAATCTTCCTGACTTAATCTAAATGCACCAGTAGCATAAATATTTTTCATCATCAAATCCCAAATAGGATCTGTGATATTGGTAATATTGCTTTTTAGCAGTTTAAGTACTAGTGTATTGTTATTTATTACGGGATTTACTCCACCTGAAACTGTGGTGGCATCCAAACCACCGTTTGCAAATTCACCCACCTGGTAAACCTCGCCATTATAGGTATACTGGTAAGCCACTGCCAATACCTCATCATTGCTCAACCTTTGGTTCAATGAGAAATAACCTAATTGGGTATTAAATTGATAATCCCTGGAAATTTCCAATTTCCGTGCATTTTCAAGGATAGCATAATCAAAACCTTGATTTACCTGATAGCCAGGAATATTGAAGCCTGCTTCTACAGTTGCGATATCCCTAATAGATTGTGTTAAGACGCCTCCACTACCTATTGCAGTTGGGTCAAAATCATTGGCATTGTTTCTTGGCAAGACATTACTTGGATTATTAAAGAACCCCACTGGGTCTCCATTGCTAATGCCTATTCTTGTTTTCTCCTCCAAAGATTCCCCTAAATCTTGAATGGCTACTACATTACGAACATTCAAGGTTTGTTGGCTTCTATTCGTAACCCAAACCTCTAATCGTGTAATTTGAACTTGACTTTGTATGTAGGGGTAGTTTCTAAGGGCATCATCATAAGTATCCCTGAAATATTGTGAAAGGAAAAAATGCCTGTCCTCATCATAATCCAATGCAGTGAGCGAGAATTCATTTATCGTTCCGCCTCCCTGGGCTACAACCGTGTTATTTTGGGAACGCTGCTCAGAGAACACCGCTGTAACTTTGGTTTTACCAAATTGTAATTGGGTCTTGACACCAAATAAACTCTGCGCCCCGGTAATCAAGGAACTATTCAGGGGCATATTAACGTTACCCACTTCTATCTTCTGGAGTATATCATCTTCGGTCGGGGTATAATCGAGTTTTACAATATTCTGAAAATCGAAAGTTGCCTCTGTATCATAGTTTGCTGTAACTTGAAGCCGTTCTCCAATCTTACCCAACATACTCAAACTAATACGCTGATCAAAATCAAAAGATAAGTTGGTACGGTTTCTCGGCGAAAGCGATGGATTATCATTTTTCTGCCAGATAACTCCTAGGTCCATTGCAACAGAACCCTGTGGAATCACTTCAATGGTATTGCCACCAAAAACGGACTGAAAGAAATTGTTATTTATATAAAAATTTGGTAAAAGGTTTTTCCTTGCTTCTTCACTACCTTCTTTTTTACCTGAATAGGCATCCATTTTCTCTTTGAAATAATCTTTCATCCCTTCTTTGCGAACCAATTCAAGGTATTGTGCAGGGGTAAGGATTATTGGATAACCTATATTAAAATCGCCAACCTTCTCAGAATAGATATACCGATCTAGGTTGGGGTCATAAATGTATTTGGACGTTATGCTCTCTGGATTATCGAACTTTAATCTCCCTAAGGAAAATCCAGTTTTCACAGAGTCTACCACTTGCTCGTTACCAGCTTCGCCTTCCGTATCCTGAGCGTAAGAAAATGCTACAGTCCCTAAGAAAAAAGCGAATAGGATTAGAAGCTTAAATGATGATTTAAGAAATAGTTTTGCCCCTCTTTTCAAACTTATTACAAATTTTTAAGCGCAAGTTTAATAATGTTCTCTGCGCTTAGTGAAGGGTCTTGGCTTATTACTTTGTCTACAGCCTTTTCAGCCTGTCTACGCACAAATCCAAGAACCTCTAAAGCAGATAACGCTTCATCTTTATTTGTATTGTTTGAATTGATGGAAACTTCGTCAATATCGTACACTTTCAAAATCTTGTCCCTTAGGTCAAGAATTACCCTTTGGGCCGTTTTAGCGCCGATTCCTTTTATCCCTTGTATTGTCATAACATCACCATTGGCAATAGCATCACGTATTTGACCTGGAGACAAGGAGGAAAGCATGATTCTGGCTGTACTTGAACCAATACCTGAAACCGAAAGCAACAACCTGAATATTTCCCTTTCTGATTTTTCGGTAAAACCAAACAAAGTATGCGAATCTTCCTTTACTTGTAAATGGGTAAACAAACTAATATTCTCATCATCTTTGATATTTGAAAATGTATTCAAGGAGATATTTACAAAATACCCCACCCCAGAACATTCGATAATAACATGAGTAGGGTTTTTTTCAATTAATTTTCCTTTAAGATGGGTAATCATTCTAGTTTTATGGTTTAATCGTTACTTAATTTCCATTTTCGCATGCTTTCTCTTCTCCCTTTCCTGCGCATCAATAACCGCTACAGCGGTCATATTCACCATTTCATCAACATCGGCCCCTAATTGAAGTACATGAACCGGTTTTCTTAGACCCAACATTATGGGGCCTATTGAATCGGCCTTATTGAGTTCTTTAAGTAATTTATAAGTAATGTTGGCTGACTCTAAATTAGGGAAGATCAAGGTGTTTACTTTTTTACCCGCTAATTTTGAAAATGGGAAATTGCTTTGGTGTAGCTCCATATTCAAAGCAAAATCCGTTTGAATTTCGCCATCGACCACCAAATGCGGATGTTTTTCATGTAAAATCCCAACTGCTTTGGTAACCTTCGTTGCATTAGGATGTGCTGAAGAACCAAAGTTAGCATACGATAACATCGCAATTACAGGTTCAAAGCCAAAAGCAGTGGCCAAATTTGCCGTCATCACTGCTATTTCTGCCAATTCTTCAGCTGAAGGGTCTATATTAATCGAAGTGTCAGCCAATAATAATGGTCCACGTTCGGTATTCATGATATTTACCGTTGCCGCGCGCTTTACGCCTTTAGCTCTGCCGATGACCTCAAAAACCGGTTTTATAACTGTTGGATAAGCCCTGGAATAGCCCGAAATCATTCCGTCTGCATCATTCGCAAAAACCATCATGGCCGCATAATAATTACGCTCCCTCATTTTGGTCTTTGCTCCGTAAAGTGTAACCCCATTTCTATTGGTGCCCTGCCAATACCTCGTTGCATATTGGTTTCTTTTTTTCAAAGAATCATCGTCTTTTGGGTCGATTATAGTAACATCAGCATCAAATTCAAGTTCTTTTTTCAGTTCAGTGATCACATCTTTATTTCCCAATAATATTGGAATGGCAATGCCTTCTTCATAAACGATCTGAGCGGTTTTTAATACATCCAAATGATTGGCCTCTGCGAACACGATTTTCTTAGGATTTACTTTGGCCCTATTATGCAGTAACCGCACCACCTTATTATCGCTGCCAGAACGACGTAATAACTGTTCCCGATATTTTTCCCAGTCCGTAATTGGTTCTTTGGCAACCCCGCTGTCTATTGCAGCTTTAGCCACAGCAGGTGGGATTTCGGCAATAAGCCTTGGATCAAATGGTTTAGGAATTATATAATCCTTGCCAAAGGCCAATCGAGTCTCTGAATATGCAATATTTACCTGTTCAGGAACAGGTTCTTTGGTCAATTCGGCCAAGGCGATCACAGCCGCCATTTTCATCTCTTCATTGATCTTAGTTGCACGAACATCCAAAGCCCCTCTGAAAATGAAAGGAAAGCCCAGCACATTGTTTACCTGGTTGGGATGATCGGAACGACCCGTTGCCATGATAATATCCTTTCGAGTTTTACAGGCCAATTCATAGCCTATTTCAGGATTGGGATTGGCCATGGCAAAAACAATAGGATTTTTGGCCATGGTCTTTAACATTGCTGGGGTTACAATATCAGCTATTGATAAACCTATAAATACGTCAGCATCATTCATGGCTTCATCAAGGGTGTCAATTTTTCTATCAGAAGCAAATTCCAATTTCTCTTTGGATAGATTGTCTCGATCTTTTCTAATTACCCCTTTGCTATCCAACATTACAATATTCTCTGCACTGGCCCCAAAAGCCTTGTACAAACGTGTACATGAAACAGCAGCTGCTCCTGCACCACTGATGACAATTTGAACATCCCCAATTTTTTTCTTTGTGATAACCAACGCGTTCAAAAGGGCCGCTGCAGATATGATCGCCGTACCATGTTGATCATCATGCATCACAGGTATATCCAATTCTTCTTTTAAGCGCCTCTCAATTTCAAAGGCTTCCGGGGCTTTTATATCTTCAAGATTTATACCTCCAAATGTTGGTGCTATTGCCTTTACAGTTTCAACAAACTTATCCACATCTGTAGCGTCAAGTTCAATATCCATTCCATCTATATCAGCAAAAATCTTAAAAAGCAAGCTCTTTCCTTCCATTACCGGTTTAGAGGCCAAAGGTCCAATATCACCCAATCCTAAGACAGCGGTACCATTCGATATTATGGCCACAAGATTTCCTTTGGAAGTGTATTTATAAACAGCATCCTTATCTTTTGCAATCTCCAAACAAGGTTCGGCTACTCCAGGAGAATATGCAAGGGCCAAATCCCGTTGGGTCGAGTAATGTTTGGAAGGCACTATTTTTATTTTTCCAGGTTGTGGTTTGGCATGATAAATCAATGCATCCCTTCTTAGTTTTTTATCGCTCATAATCAAATATTGAAAACAAATTTAAGGGTATTCTTTGGATAAGCACACTTCAAGGATTAAAGATCGTCCTTGCTGTAATCTTAGGTCATACCTATGAGCC
>JBATIW010000369.1:0-2793 GCA_049668005.1 Maribacter sp. | reverse complement strand
AGTGGCATATAGAATTGTTTTCATCATCAAAATTTTATGGTGACGATGAATCTAGTAAAATGATTTAAATTAAAAAATGACCACGGTCAGTTACCAAATATCTTGTGATATTTATCATTTTTATTGGAAAATCATTAGTGTACTTTTAGGAGCCATAAGTGTACTTTTATAAGTACAAGTTTTATTCGACATGGATATAAAACGTACAGCACCAACATTTACCCCATTAGCAATTAGGAATAAAACCGATTAAATTGAATTATGTTAACATTCAAGAATTTTAATATTGCAGATTGGTTTTCATTTTACCGCATTCTTGCTGTACCCTTATTAATTGGACTCATTTGGTTGGGTGAAAGAGAGCTTTTTACTTGGTTTCTACTACTAAGTTATAGCACAGACGCCATTGATGGTTTTTTGGCCAGAAGACTAAAAATCACCAGTGCTAGGGGATCCCAATTAGATTCATTGGGTGATCAAATAACGCTCGTAGTTGGGCTTATTGGTCTTTTGGTGTTTGAGAATGAATTTATGATGGCCAACTACATATTGATTCTTATTGCATTTGTTCCGTATATACTTCAAATGATATTGGCATTCCATAAATATGGCAAAGCAACCGCATTTCATACCTATTTAGCCAAATCCTCGGCGCTCATACAGGGTGTTTTTATTCTTATTACCCTATTCTTCGCCCCCGTTTACTGGCTTTTTTATTTGATGATAGTCATTGGGGTATTGGAAACAATTGAAGAGATTACCCTTATTTACATGTATGATAAATGGGTAGATAATGTGAAAGGTGTTTATTGGGCACTAAAGGATGAGCGTAGATAAAAGAGCTTAATTAGAATTCTATGTACTTCTTATATGGAATTCAAGCAATATAGGATAAGGCTTGAATTTACCAGGGCATACAATTCTTCAATCACTAGTTACCATTATTCATTGATTCTTCGCTTCCTTTATTTGCTTTTTTTCCAATTTTCTAAAATACCCTCTAGTCAGGAAATTATGTTTCAAGGCCTCCATATTTTCGTTAAATCGAATAGATGACTCTTCGATATTCTTAATGGTATTATCCAAACTGTTCACCAAGAGGGTATCATTGGCCAAATAGTTTATGGCTCCTTTTCCATCCTTTATTTCACCAATGACATTGTTCAGATTTTTGGTAATTTCCCCTATTTCAAAACTTGATTGCTCTAAGTTGCTGAGCATGTTTTGCATTTTTACCCCATTTAATGAATCATTCAAGAGAACGCCTGCAGCACTATTTTCAAAGTTGATTTGATTAACTATTGAATTTAATTTCTGGATTGTGTAATTAGCATCATGACTGGCATTTTTTAAATTGGTGATGGTGTTTTTTAAATCGGCAGCCATAAGCGTATCATTCAATAATCTTCCCATGATTCCTTTACCTCTTGTCATCGCCTGGGTTACCTTCAATAAGTCTGCAGTCAATATTGCGGCATTTTCATTCGTTGTATTTAGTGTACTCAACATATCCTGGGTTGCGATTCTACTATAGGATTTCAGCTCGTCTCCCTCCAAAATAAAAGGTGCTGACCCTTCTCCAGGTATGATATTAAGAATCATACTCCCCACCAAGCCATCAGAACCAATTGTAGCTACAGCATCTTGTTTAATATGGTCCATCATCTTTTTTTCAATAAGCATATATACCCTGATCGTGGTATCATTAACCATATCAATTGCTTTTACAGTACCCACATTTATTCCTGAAAAACGCACATTATTGCCATTTTGGAGTCCGTTGGCATTTTTGAAAACTGCACTAATGGTAAAAGTTTGGCCAAACATGTTCTGCCTATTGCCGATCAAATACGCCGCAAATACCAATAGTATTGTTCCAATTATCACAAATAATCCAAGTTTTAGATTTTCCAAGGTTGTTTTTGCCATGATCTTATTTTTTAAAGAATGCCTCGACTTTTGGGTCGTTGGATTTTGATAACTCGGCATAGGTTCCTTCAGCATAATTAAAACCGTCGACCAACAGCACCATACGTTCCGATATAACTCTAGCGCAATCCACATCGTGGGTAATTATCAATGAGGATGTGCCATATTTTTTTTGAATAGATCGCATAAGTTCAATAATCTCTTTTGCTGTGATTGGGTCCAAGCCGCTTGTAGGTTCATCGTATAAAATAATCTTAGGTTTTAAGATCAAGGTTCGCGCCAATGCCACGCGCCTCTTCATTCCCCCAGATAGTTCAACGGGCATCAAATCCATGGTATGGGCAAGACCCACATTTTCCAGTGCCTCTACAACCAAAGGAGTGGTGTCTGTTACGTTACCCAATTTTTCCTTATGCCGACGCATCGGAAATTCAAGATTTTCCCGAACCGTCATAGAATCGTAAAGTGCACTGCCTTGAAATAAAAACCCAATATCCGAACGCAAGGCATCAAGGGTTTTCCTATCCAATGTTTTTATTTCTTTTCCCATAACCGATAAATAACCACTGTCTGGTTGCATAAGTCCTACCAAGCATTTAATCATCACAGATTTTCCCGAACCTGATTTTCCCATAACCACGAGATTTTCGCCTTTGAATAGTCTAAGTGAAAATCCGTTTAAAACATGGTTATCACCAAAACTCTTGCGCAAATCCCGGATATCGATTACTGGCTCATTACCAATATCGGTTTCCTCATTGATCAATATTTCCTTATTCTTCAACATTTCATAGCTCATAAAAAATATCAGATATAAAAACAGCAATAAAGTCCACAAAAAAGAGAAGGAGTGATGCCATTACC